>OMWM01000003.1 GCA_900314775.1 uncultured Eubacteriales bacterium
GTTACAGAACCCCGGATGAAATCTTCGAGGAGGAAATCGACCGAATCTACCAGGCTACTGCCTAGCGGAGGGTGTCCAACTTGTTGTTGCAATTTAGGCCAGTAAAATGTTATCGAAAAGTGAATTGTTTTAAATAAATACAATTTTGCCTGCCGGTATCAGCCGTTTCGGCGTGCAAGGGCGACGCGGCGGCGGATATCGTCGATGGCGCGGCTGTAAAACTCCCGGTACATGGCGTCATTTTCCGCCTGTACGGCGGGATCATCGGGCGAATCGCTGATTTCCCGGCAGCCGCAGTCGAGCGTCTCCGTCCCGTAGGCCCGCATCAGCGATGCCTTGCAGTCGAAGCCGATGTCCTTGCGCGGCCGGTAGTAGTACATGCGGCTCCCGCCGGGGGCGAGCTTCTTGTAGTTGAGCAGCCACCACAGGTCCATCTCGGAGAAATCATAGCCGAAACCGAGGGTGTAGACGTCGCCGAGCATGAAGGCGTCCACCCAGCTGACGACCTCCTTGTTCTGGTAGTCGAGCAGTCCGCTGCGGCGCCACTTCTGAATATAGGCGTCGCATTTGCTCAGCAGCGTACCGTAATAGAAATGGCCGATGATCACGCTGTCCGGTTTCATGGCCTCTCCGTGAATGTGCCAGATGCGGTTCCGGCAGCCGTTCGCGCTGACCTCATTCCAGGTAAACAGCATGAAGCTGTCTTCCGGGGCGGATACCTCGCTGGAAAAACGTTCGAGCGGGCGGATTTCTTCATCCGACAGCACGGCCTTGCCAAGCGCCGCCTCCTCGAGCTCGTAGCTGTAGTTGGTCGTGAGGATGTGGTCAAAGCCGAGACCGAGCAGCTGCAGCAGTATTTCCTGAAATTCCGGTCCGTCTACGCTGCCGTACAGCTGTTTTATGTGATCCTCCAGGACGAGATCGACGTGATCATTTGTCCGCAGGATGATCTCCATCGGCATCGGCATGTCCGGGTTGTCCGGTACGGTCTTGTCAGTGCCGATTTCCTTGAGCAGTTCATGCCAGGACAGCGCCAGATGCGAGTAGGCGCGGATGATGCCGTTGCCCAGAAGCAAAACCTGCGGCCGGTGGGCGCCGGTCTCCGGGTCAATGGGCATTTTATGATAATTTTCCATAATGAATCCTCGTTTGCAGATATATATCCTATCATAACGCATTACATGGGAAAAAGCAGTGCCTGCCGCTGTTTTTTCGGCTTCTTCTGCTATAATAAAGGCAGAATAAATGCAGCCGGGCGCGTAGGCGTTCGCAGGAGGTTCCATTGCTTAAAATAGGTTGTCATGAGTCCTCATCCAAGGGCTTTTTAAAGATGGGAGAGACCGCCGTGCAGATCGGCGGCAGTACATTTCAGTATTTTACGCGCAATCCGCGCGGCGGCAAGGCCAAGGCCTGGGATCAGGAGGATGCGGATAAATTTCTCCGGTACCAGGAGGAGCACGGGCTGTACGCGCCGCTTGCGCATGCGCCGTATACGATGAATGCCTGCGCGGCCAAACCGGAGCTGCGCGTTTTTGCCAGGGAGACGATGGCCGATGATCTGGCGCGGCTCGAGCACATCCCGGGCGCCCGGTACAATTTCCATCCGGGCAGCCATGTCGGACAGGGTGCCGAAAAGGGCATCGAGATGATCGCGGAGACTTTGAACGAGGTGTTAAAACCGGAGCAGCATACGAAGGTGCTGCTGGAGACGATGGCGGGCAAGGGCTCGGAGGTCGGCAGGTCTTTTGAGGAGCTGCGGGCGATCATCGACCGCGTAGAGCTGTCCGATCACATCGGCGTCTGCCTGGACACCTGCCATGTGTGGGATGCCGGGTATGATATAGCCGGCAATCTGGACGGCGTGCTGGACGAATTTGACCGCGTGATCGGGCTTAAGCGCCTGAATTCGATTCATCTGAATGACAGCATGAATCCGTGCGGATCGCACAAGGACCGCCACCAGAAGATCGGAGAGGGCTGCATCGGCCTGGAGGCGCTGGTGAATGTGATCAATCATCCGGCGCTGCGGGATCTGCCGTTTTATCTTGAGACGCCGAACGAACTGGATGGCTACCAGAGCGAGATCGCGCTGCTGCGCAGCCGGTATGAGGACTGAGTAAGCAATAATAATTCTGCACGGATTGCAGAGAAAGCGGGGCGGAATATGAAGACAGAGAAACTGGATATCATTACTGACGGACATACTCAAATGAAGAATATCACGGATGCCGTGCAGGATGCGGTGACGCGTTCCGGTGTCAGAAGCGGCATCTGCACGGTATTTGTGCCGCACACGACGGCGGCGGTGACGATCAACGAGAACGCCGACCCCGATGTGGTGCGTGACTTTACAATGGAGATCAACAAAATCGTGCCGTGGGAGGATGGCTACCGCCATTTCGAGGGCAACTCCGCGGCGCATCTGAAATCCTCGATGATCGGCTTTTCCGAGCAGATTCTGATCGAGGACGGGAAACTGCTTCTTGGCGTATGGCAGGGCATCTACTTCGTGGAATTTGACGGCCCGCGCCATCGCCATCTGTATGTGAAGATTATGGAGGACTGACTATGAGGACACTTCTGATCAGACATATTTCGCAGCTTGTGACCTGTGATGACCAGGACCGTATCCTGCAGGATGCGGACATCTACGCGGAGGACGGCGTCATACGGGCGATCGGCAGCGATCTGCCGCAGAGCGCCGATGATGAGATCGACGCGCGGCACATGCTGTGCTATCCGGGCCTTGTCAATGCGCACCATCACCTGTACCAGCAGTTTTCGCGCAATCTGCCGCAGGTGCAGAACATGGAGCTGTTCGACTGGCTGAAGGCGCTGTATCAGATCTGGAAAAATCTTGACCGCGACGTGATCTATCTGTCGTCCCTGACCGGCATGGGTGAGCTGATGAAGCACGGCTGCACGACCTGTTTTGATCATCACTATGTATTTCCGGCGGGGGCGGGCGATCTGCTGGAGGCGCAGTTCGCGGCGGCGTCCGCGCTGGGCATCCGCATGCACTGCTCGCGCGGCAGCATGGATCTGAGCGTGAAGGACGGCGGTCTGCCGCCGGAAAGCGTGGTGCAGACGGTCGATGAGATCATGAAGGATTCTGTCCGTGTGATCGAGAAATATCATGATCCGTCGTTTAATTCGATGCGGCAGGTTGCCCTGGCGCCGTGTTCGCCTTTTTCCGTTTCGGAGGATCTGCTGCGGGAGAGCGCCGCAGCGGCGCGGCAGTATCATGTACGGCTGCACACGCATCTTTGCGAGACGAAGGATGAGGAAAATTATATGCTCGAGCGGGAAGGCATGCGGCCGGTCGCCTATATGGAAAAACTTGGCTGGCTGGGACCGGATGTCTGGTTCGCGCATGGCATTCATCTGAACGATGAGGAAATCCGCCTGCTGGCGCAGACCGGTACGGGTGTCTGCCACTGTCCGATTTCCAATATGAAGCTGGCGTCGGGTGTGGCCAGAGTGCCGGAGATGCTGGCGGCGGGCGTGCCGGTCGGCCTCGGTGTGGATGGTTCCGCCTCCAATGACGGCTCCAACCTGATGGAAGAGATGCGCGTGGCCTATCTGCTGCACCGCCTGCATTCTTCTTCGGCAGCGCCGTCCGGCTATGATATTCTGAAAATGGCGACGAGGGGCGGTGCGCGGCTTCTCGGCCGTGAGGATATCGGCAGTCTGGAAGAAGGCAGGGCATGCGATCTGTTCATGCTCGATGAGCGCCGGCTCGAACTGGTCGGTGCCTGCGTCGATGCCGGTTCGATGCTTGCCGCTGTCGGCGTGCCGGATGCGGTCGATATGACGATCGTAAACGGCAGGGTCACCGTGCGCGGCGGCCGCCTGACCGGCATTGATGAGGAGAAAACGGCGCTTGCGGCGCAGAAAAAATGCAGCGCATATCTTGGCTGATACCGCTGCCTGTAAAAAAAGGTCCTGCCGCAAGGCAGAAGAGAAAGCCATAGGTTCTGCCGCAAGGCAGAAGAGAAAGCCATAGGTTCTGCCGCAAGGCAGAATGGTAAAAAAAGGTCCTGCCGTCCGGCAGGACCTTGCTGCGTTTATGATTTTTTTCTGTCACATGCCTTCTGCAGTTCGTCGATGACGATCTTCAGGGCCTTGATACGGGCGTACTTCTTATCGACCGATTCGAGAATATGCCACGGGGCAAATGAGGTGTTGGTCTTGCTGAGCATCTCGTCGACGGCGACTTCATACTGCGGCCATTTCTCGCGGTTGCGCCAGTCTTCGTCGGTGATCTTCCAGCGCTTTTCCGGCGTGTTCTGGCGTTCGTTGAAACGCTCGAGCTGCGTCTGATTGTCGATCTGCACCCAGAACTTGATAATCACGGCGCCCCAGTCGTTCAGCTCCTTCTCGAATTCATTGATTTCGTTGTAGGCGCGCTGCCAGTCATTTTCCGAGCAGAAGCCCTCGATCCGTTCCACCATGACGCGCCCGTACCAGGTACGGTCGAAGATCGTGATGTGCCCCGTCTTCGGAAGGCGTGTCCAGAAACGCCAGAGGAAATGGCGGGCCTTCTCGTGCGGCTCCGGACTGGCGATCGGCTGCACCTCGAAACCGCGCGGGTCAAGAGCGCTCGTAATCCGCTTGATATTGCCGCCCTTGCCGGCCGCATCCCAGCCCTCGTAGCAGATGATGACCGGAATTTTCTTGCGGTAAAGCTCATAGTGGAGCTCGCGCAGCTGTGCCTGCAGCTTGTCGAGTTCTTTCTTGTATTCTGCCTGCTCGATCGTCTTGTTCTTCAGAGAGATCTCGGAAAGCTTCGGGATCGGCTCTAATCGGAAGGTGTTCTGCAGAATCGGCGCCGCATAGGCCTGGTTCTGCAGTGCCGTGCTGATGCCCTGGTTCAGGAAACGGAGAATCTGCAGGGCAGCCCAGCGCTTGTTGGAGGAGTCGATGATGTACCACGGAGCCACCGACCGGTTCGTATCCTCGAGATACCGGTCATAGATGTCCAGATATTCGTCGTAGTGCCGGTTCTGCCGCAGGTCCGTCTCGGTCACGCGCCATGCGGTGTTCTCATCCTCCTGCAGAGCCTTGAGACGCTTTTTCTGCTCTTTCCGGTCGATCTGGAGGAAAAATTTCATCACAAGATAGCCGTTGTCGTGGAGCGACCGCTCCGCTCTGTTGATACTGTCGATTCTGCGCTTGTAGTCCGCGCCGGTGATCTCGCCGGATGCGGCTTCTTCCGTGGTATCCTTCATCCAGTACTGGTCGAAGAAGGTGAATTTGCCGCCCTCCGGAATCTCCATCAGGAACCGGCGCAGGAATGGATAGCGCAGGTCCGTCTCTGTCGGCTTGGAAAGCGTGGTGACGCGGTAGAAACGCGGGTCCATTTCCTTGATTACGCGGCCGATGACTTCGCCCTTGCCCGCGGCGCTCCAGCCCTCGAAGACGACCATGACCGGAAGCTTTGCTTCTTTGATTTTCATCTGATTGGCGGCGAGCCTGAGCTGCTCATCCTTCACGGCTTCCCGGACCTGAGCATCGTCCGGGCGGAAAGCCTTAACAAAATCCTTAAGCATATGTCTGCCTGCCTTTCTTTTGGTTTTACCGTTTAAATTAATACTATTATATCATAGAATTTACATATGAAAAAATCGCCCTTCATTATTGTATTTGAAGGGAAATTGTTATATCGTATATATTAATCGTTCGGAAAACGGAAAGAGAGGGATTTTTATGGAGCAGGAAGCTGAGGAAGCGAAGACAGAAAAGAAAAAGAAGAGGAAGTATAACGTCACACTCTGGATTTTCATCGGCCTGGTCGGCGGTATCTTTGTCGGTCTGATCATGCCGGAGTGGCTGTACAACATTCTTTCGGTCATTTCCAATATTTACATGAATGCGCTGCGGATGATGATCTATCCGATGGTATTCTGCAGTCTTGTCATGGGCATCATGGGCATCAACAGTATTTCCCAGACCGGCAAGATCGGTCTGCATTCGATCCTGTGGTTTGCCGGCACGACGGCGGTGGCTTCCGGGCTCGGTCTCGTGATTCCGCGTATTCTGCATCTCGGTGAGGGCGCGACGATCAAGGCGACCGAGACGACGGTGGATGCGGCGACGTTCGGCGGTCTCGTGGATACGCTGGAGAATCTGATTCCGGCGAACCCGCTGACGGCATTTACCGAGGGCAATATGCTGCAGATCCTTGTATTTGCGGTGATTATCGGTATGTCCTGCCTGTCTCTTGGCGAGAAGGCCAAACCGCTTGTCAACCTGATTGATGCGGTGAATGAGGTTTCCATTTTCATCGTCAGCAAGATCATGCTGGTTACGCCGTTCGGCGTTTTCTGCTGTATCGCGGCGGTGATGTACACGAATGGCGTCGATACGATGGTAGAGCTTGCGCAGGTAATGATCGCGCTTTATGTGACCTATGCGCTCTATGCGCTGATTGTGTACGGCGGCATCGTCCGCTTTGCCGGCCACTACAGCCCGGCGAAGTTTTTCCGGAACATCGCGCCGGCGGCGCTGAATGCGTTCGGCACCTGTTCTTCCAACGCGACACTGCCGATTTCCATGGACTGTGCCATAAATAAAAATGATGTGCCGGACGAGATCGCATCGCTGACACTGCCGCTTGGCGCGACGGTCAACATGGATGCGGTGTCGATTGTCATGTCTTTCATGATCACGTTTTTCGCTTCGGCCTGCGGCGTGGATCTCAGCATCGGAACGATGATTACCGTTCTGGCCTGCAACGTGCTTCTGAGCATCGGCACACCGGGTGTGCCGGGCGGTGCGATTGCGGCTTTTGCGGCGCTGGCGCCGATTGCCGGACTGCCGGTTAACACGATCCTCGGTGTCTACATATCGGTCAACACGATGGCGGATATGGGTGCGACCTGTGTCAATGTCATGGGCGACCTTGCGGTAGCGCAGGCGCTGCGCCATACGCTGCACTATGACAGAGAGGAAAATGCCGAAGTTCCGGCGGCTGCAGAGGTAGATGATACGGCCGAGGCTGAATGATAAAAGGTATAACAGGAGGGGCTCCGCGTGCGGAGCCCTTTTTCAAAGCGCAAAGTGCGGGTAAGGCCCGCACTTATTTTTTTACAAAAAAGTGTTGACAAAACTGTACCACTGATGTACTGTATTACTAGAGTAATACAGTTACACAGAAAAAGGAGTGAAACGGATGGCGTGGGAACTCGATTCTGACAGGCCCATCTATCTGCAGATTGCGGACATCATGGAAAGCGGCATTATTTCCGGGCGGTATAAGCCGGGAGAGAAGCTGCCGAGTGTCCGGGAGCTGGCAGTGGAAGCGGGAGTCACACCGAATACGGTACAGCGTTCCTATGCGGAGCTGGAAAAGCGCGGACTGGTCAACACCAGGCGCACGAGCGGCCGCATCGTAACGCAGGATGAGAATATTCTGAAGGAGACGCGAAGGAGTATGGCACAGGAACAGATTGAATTATTTCTGAATAAGATGAAAGAGCTGGGATTTTCCAGTGAGGAGATCCGGGCGATTATGGATGAATTTCTTGAGGAAGGCGGTAAGAAGAATGAACGGGAATGAAAATATTTTAACAGCCGAACATCTGGTGAAATCCTACAGAGGCAGTCACAGGGCAGTGGACGATTGCTCATTTGTGATTCCGCGCGGACACATCGTCGGTCTGCTCGGCCCGAACGGATGCGGCAAGACCACGACGATCAAGATGATCAACGGCCTGCTGAGGCCGGACGAAGGGGAGATTCTGATCGACGGAGAGAAACCGGGCATTGCCACCCATGCGATGGTTTCCTATATGCCGGATCGCACATTTCTCGATCTGGATATGAAGATTTCCTCTGCGATTGCATTTTATGCGGATGTTTTCGGGGATTTCAACTGCGGCAAGGCGAAGGAGATGCGCAGTGAGCTCGGACTGGAAGAGGACGCCAAGCTGAAGGAGCTGTCGAAGGGTATGCTGGAAAAGCTTCAGCTGCTGCTTGTCATGAGCCGGGATGCGCAGCTTTACGTGCTCGATGAGCCGATCGGCGGCGTGGACCCGGCAGCCCGCGAGTCGATTCTGCACAGCATTCTGAATAACAGTGCGGAGAATGCGGCGATCCTGATTTCGACGCATCTGATCGCGGAGGTGGAGAACATCCTGGATGATGTGATCCTGATGCACAGCGGACATGTGGTTCTGCAGGAGCCTGCCGAGCAGCTGCGGGCTGAAAAAGGAAAATCGGTGAATTCGTATTTCAAGGAGGTATTTGCATGACAGGCAAATTAATAAAGCATGAGTGGAAGACATATTCGAGGGCTATGATTCCGATACTGCTGTTCATGGCAGCCATCACAGCAGCCATGTGGATTGCGAATCTGTTCGCAGATGAAGGCAGCACGAGGTTAGCGGCTTTCTGGTTTATTATGTACAGCTGTACGGCCATCGCCGTCTCGGTCATCGCCTTTCTGCGGCCGGCGGTGCGTTTCAGCAAAAACCTGTATGGAGACGAGGGCTATCTGATGCAGACGCTTCCGTGCAGCAAGCATGCGCTGATTCTGAGCAAAGGCATTGTCGCCGGGCTCTGGAATCTGATTCTGGTTGCCGCCCTTTTGGTAAGTATGGTGGTGAGCGTATTCCATTTTAACGTGATCAGCAATTTAATCATGCCGTTATACAATTCAGGTATGACTTTCGGCGATTTCTGGATACTGGTCTCAGAAGATATGCTGCAGATGCCGGTCGGAGAGGCGGCAGTATTTACGGTTCTGGCAGTGGTGACATGGATGGGCATGCTGCTTGCGCTGCTCTATATGTGTGTCAGCATCGGACAGCTCTGGCGTTCCCACACGCTGCTTGGCACTGTACTGGCTCTGCTGGCATCCGTCATCGTGCTGGTGAACATCAGCAGCAGACTGATGTACAATCATGTCTTCTCAAGTGCGGCGGCCATGCACTGGTCAGATGTGATATTTAATGCCGTCGTGGCAGTGATCTGCTATATTGTCACAGAGCTCCTTATGAGCAGGAGACTGAATCTGTAGGCAGAAGGAAACTTTGCCGGAAAACGGGGATCTGCCGGAAAACCTTACCGTCATTGACGGCGGTGCTTTGGTGTCCTATATTGAATAGGTCGGGGGAGCGAAAGTCATTGGATCAGAGGTCCGGTGGCTTTCTGCTTTCTGACAGAATGCGGCCGGTATACACTTACTGTATACCGGCCGCTGTTTTTATATTCTCATGACTAATCAGGCTGGCAGATGTGCGTCAAAGAAATCGGTAATGCCGTCTTCAACTTCACTGCGGATGTCACGGTAATTGTGGATTTCATGGCGGTAGCCGCTGTACAGTCTGGTCTTTATGTCGTGGCCTGTCTGGGTAAGCCAGTTGCTGACCTGCATGACGCCTTCGCCGTAATATCCGAACGGATCCTGGTCGCCGGCGATGCTGTAGATCGGCAGCGTCTTCGGTACCTTTTCTGCCCAGTCTTTGCTGTCGACATCGTCGATCATCTGCATGAAATACAGATAGGTCTGGTTCGGCGTCGGTTTTGTGAAAGCATCAAACGGGTCATTGGCGTGGTCGATCTGCACATACGGATCGTGGCAGATCCATTCGTTGCCGATCTTCGGTGCGCCGGTACGTTCAAACATCCAGCCAAGAACCGCGGCACCGATTTCCGGGTCCGCCTTGGCGCCTTCGCCGGCATCCACCTTGGCCTGCAGCATGGCGATAGCTTCCTTCTTGCCCGGGAAGAGGCCGCAGGTGCCGCAGATTGTGGCAGCCGTCAGGTCGCCGCCGTATTTCGCCATGTACTGGCGGACAATGATAGAACCCATGCTGTGACCGAAAATGAAATATGGAAGATCAGGGTAGAGCTTTACGGTCTCATCGTGGAGCTTCTTCTCATCTTCAACCATGGTCATAAAGCCCTTATCGCCCCAGTCGCCCCAGGTGTCATTCTCGATGGCTGTCTTGCCGTGGCCGACGTGGTCATCGCATGCGACGATATAATCATGATCGACGAAATCACTGATCATGTGCAGGTAGCGGCGTGCGTGTTCGCCGAAACCATGCACCAGCTGGATGATGCCCTTCGGCTTAGCCGCCGGTGCGTAAATCCAGCCATAGACAGTGTCGCGCTCATTAAAAGATTTAAAGGTAATCTCATGAAGCATTTTTCAGTTCCCTCCGTTCTGTTAATTACCTATATTATAGCATTTTGACGGAGATATGACGGACAAATTATCAAATATTACGACAATTTAACGGAAATATATGAAAATAACAGGGAACAGCCGTATATTTTCACAATAATAAGCTGTTCCCTGTTCATTTTATGCATTGAGCTTGAGTATAACCAGCGATGCGATCAGATCGACGGCGAGGGCTGCGAGAAACAGATTGAGAATCCAGATCGGCAGCACCGTATACCAGATTGTCTGCAGCGTGATATAGACAAACATCAGATCTGTGATGAGCGTTATCGAAGAGAGCATATGGTACAGAATCCGGTAGATGCGCAGGGCGTTTTCCTGTGTGATCTCTGCGCCGGTGTTCCATATCTGTGGATGTCGGCTGACGATGTACATGGTGATATGCAGGGCCCATCCGGTCAGTGCGATCCCGATCAGAGATGTCCTGTTACCCCAGCCGGTGATGGTGCCGTCAAAAGCATAGTGCGTCGGGAGACGGTCAGGCATCCGGTTCCACCGCACCGCCAGTACCAATGTCATCAGGATCAGAGAAAGGCAGCCGATCCTCATCATAAGGCGATCGGCAAAGGTTTCGGCTTCTCTCATGGGCGATCCTCCGGTTATTTAATATCAAACTTCGGTTCTTCATCAAGATGGTCAGAAACGTATCTCCCGTCCTTCTTGCGCTGCTTGACGCATTCCGTCAGGAGATATTCGATCTGGCCGTTGACAGAGCGGAAATCATCTTCCGCCCAGGCGGCTATGGCATTGTATAATTTCTCGCTTAATCGGAGCGGAATCTGTTTTCTTGCTGCCACAGCAGTTCACCTCATTCGTAAATAATGGATATTCCGCAGGCCGCAGGGACCCGCGGAAATGTTATCTGTCAGTATAAGCTGCCGGAATTGACTACCGGCTGTGTATCGTGATTGCCGCAGAGGACGACGAGCAGGTTGGAAACCATGGCTGCCTTGCGTTCCTCATCGAGGTTCACGACACCGTCTTCTTTCAGGCGGTCAAGCGCCATCTCGACCATGCCGACGGCACCGTCGACGATCATCTTGCGGGCGTCGACGACAGCGGATGCCTGCTGGCGCTGCAGCATGACAGCCGCGATCTCCGGTGCGTAGGCAAGGTAAGTGATGCGCGCATCGATGATCTCGAGACCGGCATCCTGCACCTTCTCCTGAATCATGCTGCGGATCCGTTCCGCCACGACGGTGGTGGAGCCGCGCAGGCTGCCGTCATCGGCTTTCCCGTCGCCGGTCGTATCGACGTTCGGCGCCACATCGTACGGGTAGATCTTGACAATGTCGCGCACGGCCGTATCGCACTGCAGGGAAAGATATTCCTTGTAGTTGTCGACGTTGAACACCGCCTTGGCCGTGTCTGCGACGCGCCAGATAACCGCGACGCTGATCTCCACCGGGTTGCCGAGGACATCATTGACCTTCTGCTTTGCATTGCTGAGAGTCATCGCCTTCAGTGAAATCTTCCGGCTCGGCATCTCTATCGAAGTGGTGGAGCGGGCCGCGTCGTAGATCCGGCGGGTAATCTGCACGGATTGCGCGTCCGCATCCACGTCGCCGCTCTGTCCGAGCTTCGTACCGGAAGCCGGGTTGACACTGGTGCAGAACGGATTGACGAAGAAGAAGCCGTCTCCCTTGATGGTGCCGACGTATCGTCCGAAAAGCGTCAGCACAAGCGCTTCCTGCGGCTTCAGAATCTTCAGTCCCAGAAACGGGAGCCAGCCGATGCCGAGAATAATCAGTCCCGGATAGAAGGCAAGTCCCGGCCCGAAGTCGCCTGCCTGCAGTATTCCTTCGATGATCAGATAGACGCCGAAGGCAAGCAGGGCGATCGTCAGAACCAGAACCGGCATGCCAAGTTTCCTCGTGGTTAAAATCTTCTCTTTCATAATAATTCCCCTTTCTGCAAAATGCAGTAAACTGAAAAAGAATATTGCTTTGATATCATAATGATATCATCACGATTCTGCCGTGTCAAGGCATTCCTCAGCAGCAGAAGAAAAACGCATTTTCCCGGCGCTGCGTAAAGTTCTGCGTCAGCATCCTTACATGGGAGAGAAAGGCCGGGTCGTCAAAATACAGGGCGTGCTGCGGGCAGCCGCGTATGCAGGCCTGGCATTTGATGCAGATGCCGTCGATTTTCGAAGGGTCCTCCGGGTCGATCGAAGCCATCGGGCACAGCGCGGCGCAGCGGCCGCAGCGGGTGCAGAGGGAAAAGTCGACCTTCGGTTTTGCCTTCAGGAACCGGGCAGGCTGCCCGTCCTCCATTTTCGGTACATAGTACGGCGCATCCGCATCGCCGGGAACGGTCAGAGCCGGCAAGGTGCCGGGATCGTCGGATTGCGACAGAATCCTGCCTGACTGCAGGGCAAATGCACGGATCTGCGCAAGATCCTGCTCATCCGGCCGACCGGTGCCGATCTGGTCCGAAAAGGCGTGGCGGCAGGAGAGTGCGGCGCCGGCGACCAGCCGGAAACCGTCTCCGCCCAGCACGGCGCAAAGCTCCGCGAGAGCGTTGTCATAGCTGCGGTTGCCGTAGGTCACAATGGCGATGGCCGGGGCGCCGCCGCCGGTCAGCCGCGTCTTGAAATCCGGCAGTATTTTGTTCGGCAGCTTGCCGGCATAGGTCGGCGAACCGACGATGACAAGGCAGCTGCTGTCAAAGGAAAAGTCTTTCTGACGGGCCGCGGCCGGCGTGAAATCATTTTCCTCAAGGGGCAGGCCGAGCTGCCCGGAGAGCGCTTTTCCGGCGGCTTTCACGGCTTTGGCCGTGGTGCCGGCCGGGCTGAAATAAAGCAGACAGATACGTTTTATTTTCATAAGATCACTTCCCTTATTCAAAGGTTGCCCGGATAGACGAAATCCAGGTATTCCCGGGCAATTTCCGTCAGGCGCAGAACCGTTTTGACGGGCGTCGGCTGCGCATCCGCCATCTGATAGCGCGGGAAAAAGCGCGTGATATGCAGCGGAATAGTCCTGTCGATGCTTTGCAGAAACGCGCATTCACGGCGCATGTCTTCTTCGCTGTCATTGCAGTCCGGGACGATCAGCGTGGTCACTTCGAGATGGCAGTTTTCCGCCGCCAGGGCGATATTCCTTTTGACATTATCCAGGCTGCCGCCGAGCCGCCGGTACCAGGCGGGCGTAAAGCCTTTGAGGTCGATGTTGGCCGCATCGATCAGCGGCAGCAGCGCCCGGAAATACGGCTCTTCGAGCGTGCCGTTGGAGACGAGCACGTTCAGCAGATGTCTGCTGCGGATTTCCTGCGCGCAGCTGCGCACGAATTCATAGCTGACGAGCGGTTCATTGTAGGTATAGGCGAGCCCGATATTGCCGCGGGGAACGAGTGATTGCGCTTGCTCAGCCAGCATCTGCGGCGTAACCTGCAGGAGCTGATCAGGATAATCCGCCCGCCCATGTGCGGACAGAGAGTAATTCTGGCAGAACGGGCAGTTCAGATTGCAGCCGAAGGTACCGACAGAGAGAATCAGGCTGCCGGGGTGAAAACGGCGCAGCGGCTTCTTCTCGATCGGGTCGAGGGCGAGGCCGGCGATTAGCCCATAGCTGTCGGAAACGATTCTGCCGTCCCGGCAGCTTCTGGCCCGGCACAGGCCGGTCTGCCCCTCTGACAGATCGCAATGGTGAAAACACAGATCACATTTCATCAGTAATGCCTCACGACTTCAAAACGTTCAAGCTGATAGGGTTCGTCCTCGCCGATGCCGCCTTTTTCACGGGCAATGCGGATCTGTTCGGCGACGGTGTCGACGCCGTCCAGGTTCGGCAGCAGAAGGCCGCGCCGCCGGCCGCAGGAGACGATGACGCCGTAGCGCTTCGGGTCCAGCTGCGACGGGTCATCGACCGGTTCGGTCTGCCCGAGGACATCGACGGTGATGACGAGGATGCCGAGTTCATCCGCGCGAACCGGCGCAAAGCGGGGATCGCGGGAGCAGGCGGAAATGCCGTTCTGCACGATTTCTTCGGCGATGGAGCCGGTGACCGGTCCGATGGTGCCGATGCAGCCGCGCAGCTGTCCGAATTCGTGCAGAGACACGAAGACGCCGGCGCGCCTGTCCTTCATCTGAGGCGGCAGATCGTCCGGATACTGCGTGAGCTTTCTGCCGGTGCGGACATAGGTGTCAACGCTCAGGCGTGCCAGCCGGACATACGGGTCTTCCCCGGCGTGGATTTCGGCGAGCTTCTTTGCCCGGAAATCATCCAGCTGCGGCAGAAAATGCCGCGCCGGGTCCTCACCGGTGACGCGGAAAGCGGCGACGCCGTAGCCGACACCGAACGGGCCCTCGTAGCTCAGGAGTTTTGACTGCACCGCCAGCCCGTCGAGTGCGCCGGCCATGATCTGAAATGATTTCAGGCCGCAGTTGGCAGACCGCTCGGAAAATCCTTCGTCGAATGTCAGAAACTGCAGAAAATCTCCCTCGTCCATGGCCCGGGTAACCTGCCGGTCAAACAGCGGCCCTTCCGGCGCGAAACCGTACGGACCGTCTTCTTTTAATTTGTGGGAAAGGTCGCCGCTTGCCACGAGGACGACGCGCTTGCCGGTTCTTCGCGCGGCCTTCTGAATGCACATGCCGAGCTGGTAGTGCTCGCGCGCGGAAAAGCCGGAGAGGCCGATGCGCACAACCGGGCAGCTGACGCCGGCTTTCTGCAGAAACCAAAGCGGGATGAAGGAAGCGTGATCGATCGATGGATCGCGCTCGCCGAGGGTTCCGGCGGCCAGGCCCGCTTTTTCCGCCTCATCGATGATGGCCTCGCGCAGCAGATTATCGTAGGATACAGACAGGCTCGCCTGCGGCGCCCTGAACTGATGCATGTCGCCCCTGCCGCCGCTGCCGGGCGCTATATGAAAATAGTCATAATAGGCAATAATATGCGGTGTCGTGATGACAATCGCCTCCGGCGAAAGCGACCTGACGAACTGCGCAGCCGCGTCGTAGGCATCGATTGTCTTGCTTATCTTCTTTTCCTCACCCCGGCCGACATCGGGAATGATGAGCGGCGGGTGCGGGACAATCACAGCACCGGGAATAAAATCATTCACAAAAACACCTCCTGCATAATTTGTTTACTGTTTAAATTATAACACGATTGTACAAATAAAAAACAATCTGCGCCGGCGGCGGGAAAATTATCGCGGCGGATGTATCCGGACGGTGCGGTAGTGTAAAATAGAAGTATCAGGGCGCGGCGGCGCGGAATGTGGAGGTGTTCGGATGAAAAGAGCGGGCGGTATCCTGCTTTCCATTACAAGTCTGGCTTCCCCTTACGGGATCGGTACACTGGGGAAGGCGGCGTATGAATTTGTCGATTTTCTGAGAGAGGCCGGGCAGTCGTACTGGCAGATTCTGCCGGTGGGACCGACCGGATACGGAGACAGCCCGTATCAGTCTTTTTCCGCCTTTGCCGGGAATCCTTATCTGATCGATCTGGATATGCTGCAGGAGGCAGGGCTTCTTGAGAAAAATGAGTATGCGGCGGAGGACTGGGGGCGCGATCTGCAGCGGGTGGATTACGGCCTGCTGTATCAGAAGAGGCTGCCGGTGCTGCGTCTGGCGGCAGACCGCTTTCTGGAGGCACCATCGGAGGAGTTCGGCCAGTGGCAGAGGGAGCAGGTCTGGCTCGATGACTATGCGCTGTTCATGGCGCTCAAGGAGCAGCACGCGGGCGCTGCCTGGACGGACTGGGAGGAAGATCTGCGGCGCCGCAGACCGGCGGCGCTGGCGCAGGCCGCGCGGGAAAATGAAGAGGAGATCCGGCGGCAGAAGGCGATCCAGTATTTCTTCAGCCGGCAGTGGTATCGCCTGAAAGCGTATGCCAACCGGAACGGCATTTCGCTGATCGGCGACCTGCCGATCTATGCCGCCGGGGACAGCGCGGATGTCTGGGCGGACACGGCGCTTTTTCAGCTCGATGAAAATCTTGCTCCGAAGGAGGTTGCGGGCGTCCCGCCGGACGGCTTTACGGACAAAGGACAGGTATGGGGCAATCCGCTCTATGACTGGGAGAGCATGAAGCAGGACGGCTATGACTGGTGGGTGCGGCGAATCGCCTGTGCCTGCCGCCGGCACGATGTCGTCAGAATCGATCATTTCCGCGGCTTTGCCGGTTATTTTGCAGTCCCGCAGGGGGCGCAGACGGCGGCCGGCGGGCGCTGGCGGAAAGGACCGGGCATGGACCTCTTCCGGGCCGTGCGGGAGAAATGCGGTGACTGCCGGATCATCGCGGAGGATCTCGGCTATCTGAATCAGGAGGTGCGCAGCCTCCTGCAGGAGACCGGTTTTCCGGGGATGAAGGTGCTGGAATTCGCGTTTGATACGCGGGACGGCGGCAATTATTTCCCGTATACCTATCCGCACAGCTGTGTGTGCTACACGGGAACGCACGACAATGAACCGGTGTCCGGCTGGGTGCAGACGGCACGTCCCGCGGATGTGCATCTGGCCGGGGAGTACCTGAATCTGACAAAAGAGGAAGGGTACGGCTGGGGCCTGATGCGCGGCGCCTGGGCTTCGCCGGCGGACCTGGCCATCGTGCAGGCACAGGATGTGCTGGGACTCGGGCATGAAGCCAGGATGAACACGCCGTCGACGCTGCGCGGCAACTGGCAGTGGCGGGCGCTGCCGGGCGTTTTCACGCCGGAGCTGGCCGGGCGGCTGCATCACCGGATGGAGCTGTACGGGCGGGCACCGGAAGATTTATGACCGCCGGGTATTTTATTGCCCTTTAAACTGTGATAGACTGTTTTTATACATGTAATTCACGCGCCGGCGCACGGCCGGCCGTATCAAAGGAGTACAAGACTATGGCATACAAAGTAGGAACAAAATGCGTCCAGTCAGGATGGAAGCCGAAAAACGGCGAGCCGAGACAGCTGCCGATCTATCAGAGCACGACCTTCAAATACGATTCGAGTGATGAGATGGGCCGTCTCTTCGATCTGGAAGAGGAGGGATATTTTTATACCCGTCTGCAGAACCCGACAAATGATTATGTCGCGGCCAAGATCTGCGACATGGAAGGCGGCTATGCGGCTATGCTGACCTCATCCGGTCAGGCGGCCAATTTCTTCGCCGTATTCAATATCTGCGAGGCAGGCGATCATTTCATCGCTTCTTCCTCCATTTACGGCGGCACCTTCAACCTGTTCGGCACGACGATGAAGAAGATGGGCATCGAGTGCACCTTCGTGGACAATGACATCACCGAGGAAGAGCTGGATAAGTGCTTCAAGCCGAATACGAAGGCTGTTTTCGGCGAGACGATCACAAACCCGACCGTTTCGATTTTCGATATTGAGAAATTCGCACGCGTGGCACACAGGCACGGCGTACCGCTGATTGTCGACAATACTTTTGCCACCCCGATCAACTGCCGTCCGTTCGAGTGGGGCGCGGATATCGTAACCCATTCCACGACAAAATACATGGACGGCCACGCTTCCGGCGTCGGCGGCTGCATCGTCGACAGCGGCAATTTCGACTGGCTTGCCCATGCAGATAAGTTCCCTGGCCTTACGACACCGGATGAATCCTATCATGGCATCATCTATGCCGAGAAGTTCGGCAAGGGCGCGTATATTACCAAGGCGACCTCCCAGCTGATGCGTGATTTCGGTTCGATTCAGTCCCCGCAGAATGCGTTTTACCTGAATCTCGGCCTTGATTCTCTGGAAGTCCGCATGCAGCGCCACTGCGCCAATGCACTGGCCGTGGCGAAATTCCTGAAGGCAAGCGACAAGGTCGCATGGATTCACTACGCGGATCTCGAGGATGACCCGAATCATGCGCTGGCGCAGAAGTACTGCCCGAACGGCACCTGCGGCGTCATCGCCTTCGGCCTCAAGGGCGACCGCAATACAGCTGTGAAATTCATGGATTCTCTGCAGATGATCTCGATTGTCACCCATGTTGCAGACAGCAAGACCTGCCTGCTGCACCCGGCAAGCCATACGCACAGACAGCTCACCGACGAGCAGCTGCGCGAGGCAGGCATTTCACCTGACCTGATCCGTCTGTCTGTCGGCATTGAGGATGTGGATGATATCATCGCAGACCTCAGACAGGGCCTCGAGCAGATCTGAATGTTATTTCCATAGATACGCAAAAACCGTCTGTTCCCGCGGATATTCCGAAGGAGCAGACGGTTTTTTGCTTTGTCAGGAAAGTCTTACATACGCATATCCGGCGTATTGTTTTCCTTTTCCCTTTTCTCATGGATGTCGGCGATCATGTCAAAGCTTACGATCTCGGTCGCCAGCAGCAGCATGATGCACATCGTAATCAGCAGAACGGCGAATTTATTTTCCCGGAAAAGCTGGGAAATCATGTAGCCCAGAATCAGGAAGCCGCCGAAAGACCCCATGACATAGGGCTGCAGCATGCGCTCCCCGCTGGCGTAGCGGCGGTTCAGCAGCGTACCGATGACAAAGAGCGCCAGACCGACATACAGGAAGTTCACCATATAGCGGCCGTTCAGGGTGCCTTCATCCAGTACAGCCGGGATGCTGACAAGGGCCAGCGAGCCCGCGATCAGATAGTGCGAAAACAGCAGCATGAAACTGCCGCTTTTCGGATGCCTGTCCTTGGCCAGATCTTCCATCTGAGTCAGATAGAAGATGAGCATGGCGGCCAGGCCGATAAAGGCAAGAATGCTGTCTGCTGTCAGATATTCCGGCTGGAAAAACAGCGCATAATCGAGCAGCAGCGTGCCGGCCGTGAGGACCGTAAAGGAAACGGCGCTGCGGCGCAGCTGCCGGAAATCCCTGTCTCTGGCCGGGTCCGTGCTGAAACCGCTTAATGCCGGCATGATCCAGCTGGCGGCGAGCGCGGCGGCCGCAATGGCGCATCCGGCGGCGAGCGGCACGAAAGTGCTGATCAGGAAACCGCAGGCGCGTATGATCATGGCATACAGCATGCGGAGACTGTCCTTCTTCTTCTGCGCATCCTTTTCGCGGGCAGATGCGATGCCGTACTGAATAGCCATCAGAACCGCGTCGGCGCCGAAGCAGGCCATGAACAGGACAAAGGAGGACGACCAGCTGTTGCGGATGGATTCCGCCGCGATCAGGATAAGCGGAAGCTGCGCCAGCGTGAAAATTCTGTCCAGGATCTGGCCGCTGCCGCAGCGGTCCGTGAAAAGTACCTGTGCAGACCAGGCGCCCAGCACTGCAGCGGCCATCAGAATAAAAAGACCGATGGCTGCCGGGGCGATGATGCCGTCCGACGGCTCTGCCAGCAGCACCGACGCGCGCAGCAGCGTGAATGCGCAGGCAAGATCAAATATCAGTTCCAGAAGTCCGTTTTTCTTATCAAGCATAAATGAACCTTCTCTCTTAATAATCTGTGTCCGCCAGGCGGACATAATGACAGTATAGGCATTATCGGACTTTTTTTCAATAACCGGGCATCCGCCTGCGAAAATAAAAGAGCGGCCGGCCGGTATAAACCGGTCTGCCGCTCATATGAAACCTGTTTTGCTGCTCTGTCAGAGCATGAAAATGCAGACGCCGATGAGTCCCGGGCCGGTATTGACGGCCAGAGACGGGTTGAGCTGCTCATTATGGACTACGAAACGCGCTTCCGGCAGTGCCTCACGCAGCTGGAGAGCAACCTTATGTCCTTCTTCCGCGGCGTCGCCGTGCATGACGGCGATCCAGCAGCGCCGGCCCATCGAAAGAGAGATGATCCAGTCTGTCAGGAAGCGGATGGCTTTGCGCTGTCCGCGCTTCTTCGCCACCGTATAGTAAATACCGTCCGGATCGCACGAGATAATCGGCTTGATGCGCAGCACGTCGGCAATGACATAGGTGACGTTGCCGATGCGTCCGCCCTTGTACAGGTATTCCAGAGAGTCCATGCAGAAGCCGACACGGCAGTCGCCGCGCCTGCGCTCGAGCTCCTCTATGATATCGTCATAAGAGCGTCCCTTGCGGACCTGCATGGCAGCCCAGATGGCGAACGTACCGCTGCCGATGGAAATATTCTTCGTATTGAAAATGAAGGTCTTTAATTGAGGCACCTCGCTTGCGGCAACCTGCATGACATTGACCGTGCTGCTCAGATGATCAGAGATGCAGGCGGCGATGACATGGGTAAAGCCTTCCGCAGCGAGCCCCTCGAAAAACTCCTGCGCCTCTGTCAGAGACGGCATGGAAGTATTCGGAATCTCATCCGGGAAACGGCTGTATACCATATCTGCCTGTATCGTGACTCCGTCGAGGTAGTCCTGCTCCGGGTAAATAATATGCACCGGCAGTATTCTTATATCGTATTTTTCGGCAATGTTCAGCGGAACATCGCTGCATGAATCCGTGACAACGGCAATCTTCTCAGTACTCATTGATGCAACCTCATTCCTGCGATATGAATCGCGGTCTATCATCTTGTTTCATTAACATCATACTACAATATGCGTTACCATATGTCAAGTTTTTGAAAAACCTGTGAAACGGTGATTGAAAACATGAAATGGTTTATGGTATTCTATATTTCAGAATAGGAAAAAACTCAAAGGAATGCTTTACAATGGTGGTGGATACGATGGATAATTCCTTATTCGATATGAAAGCGCTTGAACGCAGGACACTGGAGCAGTTCAGCAATTTTTCCTTTCCGGAGTATGAAGAGATCCCGGATGTCGGACTTTACCTGAAACAGGTTGTCCGCTACATTGCCGGTGTCCTGGAGCCGCTTGGCATCCAGCCGCTGACGGCCTCCATGATCAGCAATTATGTCAAGCAGGGGCTGATCGACTCTCCGGAGAAGAAGATGTATTTCCGGGAGCAGATTGCGCTGCTGATGTACATCGCGGTGACGAAGAACGTACTCAGCATGGAACAGATCAGCTATACCATTTCTCTGCGGGAACCGGGCGATGGCATGGCGCAGACATATAAGCGCATGCGCAGTGAGATGCTCGGTGCGGTCGCCAATCTGCCGGAGATCGGGACGGCGCTGCACGACAGTGCGGAGCCGGAGGAGATGCTGCTGCACAATACGATTATTCTTATTATATACAAAATTTTTCTGGATAAACTTTACGTCAACGCCAAAGAGTTCTATAATCCTTTAGTGAAGTAAATTACGGTGAGGTAATAGCGATGGCGTTGATAGTGGGCAGACAGATTCTGATCATGGTGGTGATCATTGCAGTCGGATTCATAGTCGGCAGGATTGGCCTGATGTCAGATAAAGGCGTCAATGAACTGTCCGGCGTTTTGCTGTACGTGATCAATCCGCTGCTGATTCTGATGTCCTTTCAGCAGGATTATTCCGCCGAACTGATGCAGGGCTTTGTGACCATGCTGCTGTACGGCCTGCTGATCTACGTGATTTCGACGGCGCTTGCCATTCTTCTGACTTTCCGCAAAGGGAAGAACTGGGAGGTGGACCGCAGCGCCTATATCTACCGCAATGTCGGTTTCTTCGGCATTCCGGTCATCAACAGCATTTACGGCGCGGAGGGCGTCTTCTATCTGTCCGCGTTTATCGCGGCCTTCAATATCTGGTGCTGGAGCTACGGCGTGACGATCATGAAGGACAGCAGCAGCAGCGGCTTCAGTATCCGTAGGATGCTGCGCAATATGATCAATCCGTCGATTATCATGGTCGGTGTCGGCATGGTTCTGTTCGTGCTGCAGATCCGCCTGCCTTCGGTGATCGGTGATGCTTTCAATGATATCGGCAGCATGAATACGGCGATTGCCATGATGATCACGGGCATTATCCTAGGACATAGCGACCTGCGAAGCCTGCTCGATCGGCACTATCTGTTTATGGATGTGATGGTGCAGCTGGTCATGCCGTTTATCGAGATACTGATCATCCGGCTGTTTCCGCTGGATGATACGCTCAAGGTCATTCTCGGTATCTGCGCGGCCTGTCCGGTAGCCTCGACCGTGAACATGTTTGCGCTTCGGTTCGGCCGCGATTACGACTATGCTTCAAAACTCAATATCATTACGACCATTTCCGCCGCAGCGACGATTCCGCTGCTGATGCTGATGTTCTGAGCCGTATTTTGCACACGCTGCCTATCTGCCTTGGTGAAATTATTTTCATCAGGGCAGTTTTTTTATATATAGGATTGACAGGCAGCGCGTATGGTGATATCATCAAAACATGAACATATGAATATGTATTCATATGAATACATGGAAAGGAGGCAGAGATGCCGGATACAAATACGGACAGCAAATGCAAGGACACGGAAATCCGGGTTGTGCAGTGCAGGAAGGTGCCGGATGAAGATGAACTTTATGATCTGGCCGAGCTTTTCAAGGTATTCGGGGATTCTACGAGAATCCGGATACTGTTCGCGCTTTTTGAAGGTGACAAGTGTGTATATGATCTGGCGGATGAGCTCAGCATGACCCAGTCGGCCATATCGCATCAGCTCAGAATTCTGAAGAACGCCAAGCTGGTCAGCAGCCGGCGTGACGGCAGACAGATGATCTATTATCTGGCGGATGATCATGTGAGGACGATCATCGCCGTTGGTCTTGAACATATAGAGGAAGAATAATCCAGGGAGGAATTGTCATGAAGAAGAAATATAAATGTGAGATCGATTGTGCAGCCTGTGCGGATAAGGTAGAGCAGGCGATAAAGAAGGTGGACGGCGTAGAGGATGCGCAGGTGAATTTCCTGATGCAGAAGTTCACGCTGACAGCGGACAGCGAGCATTTTGATGAAATTCTCGAGAAGGCGATCAAGGCAGGCAAGCATGCCGAGGCGGATTTCGAGGTCTATGTAAAATGACGAAGAAGCAGAAGAAGAGGCTGCGCCGCATCATTATTGCGCTCGCCGCGTTTTTTGTACTGCTTGGCCTGAACCGGGGCGGGGTGTTTGACCGGCTCCCGGGGCTGGCTGTCTTTGTCCTTTATCTGATTCCGTATCTGATCGTCGGTTATGATGTCATCGTCAAGGCGGCGAAGAATATCGCACACGGCCAGGTTTTTGATGAGAATTTTCTGATGATGCTGGCCACATTCGGTGCGTTCGGACTCGGCATTTTCGGGGACGCGCAGTACGATGAGGCGCTGGCCGTCATGCTGTTCTATCAGATCGGCGAGCTCTTTCAGGATTATGCCGTCGGCAAATCGCGTGATTCCATCACCGCGATGATGGATATCGCGCCGGAATACGCCAATCTCGAACGGGACGGGAAGATCGAAGAGGTGGACCCGGAGGAGGCGGCCGTCGGCGATATCATTGTCATCAAGCCGGGCGAGCGCGTTCCGCTGGATGGCGAGGTGATTGAGGGCGAGACGTTCCTCGATACAGCCGCACTGACCGGAGAATCGGTGCCGCGGCGCGTGGCCGTGGGCGACCGGGTTGTCTCCGGATGCATCAACGGCGACGGAACGCTCAGAGTCCGTGTCAGCAGTGTCTACGAGGATTCCACCGTTGCCCGGATTCTGGACATGGTGGAAAATGCCAGCTCGCGCAAGGCGAAGATGGAGAACTTCATCACCCGTTTCGCCCGCGTATACACCCCGATCGTCACGATCGGTGCCGTGGTGCTGGCGATTCTGATGCCGCTGCTGTTCGGCATGACATGGGCGGACGGCATTCAGAGAGCCTGCAACTTCCTGATTGTATCGTGTCCATGTGCACTGGTAATCTCCGTACCGCTTGGATTTTTCGGCGGCATCGGTGCGGCTTCCCGTATCGGTGTGCTTGTAAAAGGAAGCAATTTCCTCGAGGCGGCGGCCAGTGTGACGACCATCGTCATGGATAAAACCGGCACGCTGACAAAGGGCGAATTCAAGGTGCAGAAGGTGCTGCCGGCAGAAGGCATGAGCCGCGAAGAGCTGCTGCGTCTGGCGGCACTTGGCGAGGGATATTCGACTCATCCGATTGCACGGTCAATCCGGCAGGCGTATGGTCAGGAACCGGATCTTTCACAGGTTTCTGTAGCGCAGGAGACAGCAGGGCATGGCGTCAGTGTAAATGTGGAAGGACATAAGCTGCTGATCGGCAATGAGAAGCTGATGGAGCAGGAGAAGATTTCCTATCAGCGCAGCACGGAAGCGGGAACGCTGATCTATATTGCCTGCGACGGCCGTTTTGCGGGCTGTATCGTGATTTCCGATACGATCAAGGAAGGCGCTCCGCAGGCGATTGCCGATATGAAGAAAGCCGGCATCCGCAAGACCGTCATGCTGACCGGCGATCGCAGGGAAGCGGCAGAACATGCGGCGGGTCAGCTCGGCATCGATGAGGTGCGCAGCGAGCTGCTGCCGGGAGATAAGGTTTCCGCTGTAGAAGAGCTGATCAAGGAACAGACGGACGGCGGCAAGCTGGCATTTGTCGGCGACGGCATCAATGACGCGCCGGTTCTCATGCGCGCCGATGTCGGTATCGCCATGGGCAGATTCGGTTCGGACGCAGCCATTGAAGCGGCGGACATAGTTCTCATGGACGATGATATCCGCAAGATACCATCCGTGATCCGGATTGCGCGCAAGACGGAAGGCATCGTGCGCGGCAATGTAATCTTTGCAATTGCCGTCAAGGTCCTGATTCTCGTGCTTTCCGCTTTTGGCATGGCCTCGATGTGGGCAGCCGTGTTCGGAGACGTAGGCGTCTGCATTCTCTGCGTTCTCAATTCGATGCGGGCACTGCGGTTTAAATAAACAGGATATGATCAAAGAAGTCTTTTCTGCGAAGGCAGGAGAGACTTCTTTTTTTACCTCATTTTAACGGGTGTTTAACAGATGGTTTGTGTGCAATGGCGTTATTACTGTATAATAGTACAGGAGCTACAATATGGATTTTGTGGTAAAAGGTATTTTTGACAGTATGACGCTTTCCGATCTGATCGGGACCGCAAAAGGCAATTCGGTGACGGTGTTTTTCACGATTCTGCCGCTTGCGGCCATCGCCGCGCTGATTGTTCTGCAGATACTTAACGGTTATGGAGGCAAGGCGGATAAAACGCCGCGCAGCCTGCCGCCGGGGGACATGTCGCCGGCGCAGGCCGGCTATATTCTGACCGGAATATGCGGAGAAACCGATATCACCGGGCTGCTGTTTACCCTGCTGGCACATGGCTGCCTGCGCGTAGACAGAACCGGGAAAAAACAGCTTCGCTTTACGGCCTGCCGGGAGCCCGGACCTGAGTTGGGCAGACATGCCGCTATGTATTATGAGGCCCTGTTCGGCCGCCGGCAGCCGGGCGAAACGGTAAGTCTTGCTGAGGCGCAGAAAGACATCGGTAAAGCATACGATAAAATATATTTTGATCTGACCGGGGACTATAAAAATCAGCATAAACTTTATACGGACCGTTCTGCTGCTTTTTCAAAGATATCCTATCTGATCTGCTTCGGCACCTGCCTGGCTTTCATGCTGCGAAGGTTTCTTACCATGAGCAGCGAACCCGGTGTGAAGGATGTCGCCATGAGCATATTGATCAGCCTGTTATTTGCGGCAATTCCGATGTTTTTCCTGTGGATCGGTTCACAGGCCACCGCTCGTTTAAAAGCCAAATTGGATAATTCGCCGTCCGTATTTCTGATTATCATGCTTTTCTACGCCGGCAGTGCCATTGTCTATTTCTTTTTCGCCCTTATCGAAGATTCACTGCTGACGGGTATTGTCTGGCTGCTATTTTTCGCGGTGATTCCGGTTCTGCTGGGACTTGGCAGGCGGCATACCGCATATGGCACGAAGGTTTACGGTGAGGTATGCGGTCTCAAAGCCTTTATCAATTCGCCGGACAGGACGCAGCTTGAGAGGCTGCAGGAGGAGGATCAGCAGTATTTTTATAAAATGTTTGCCTACGCCTTTGTGTTCGGACTGGAGAATACCTGGTGCAGCCATTTCCGCGATAATGCCGTGCCGGCGCCGCACTTTTATACATCCTCTATAGAGGGAAAATATGACTTTGACTTTCGGCAAAGTGCACAGATATCCGAGGTGATCAATAAAGCGATTGACCTCTGGAGACAGCGCAGACTGGATCCAGACAGGAAACAGAAACTGCACCAGCGCTTACAGAGACAGATAGTGAGGCGCAGAATACCATGGCAGCTGCGGTGCCTGAGGAAACAGAAGAAGAGGCAGAGAATTCCGCCAGGAAGATGTCTCTGCTCCGCGCGCCGGGCGACAGCAATGATATCTCAGATACCGCGGTGGACAGTGTAATAGCCAAAAGCAACAGCGGTGTTGAAATCGACCATATTACTTCCTAAACTTCTTTCCAGGGGGAGGTCACCTTCTCCGAAGAGGGCAAGAATCTGGATATCAAAAGCGGAGATCAGATCTTCGTATCATGGACTGCACCTGCGGGCATCACGATGGAGGGCTCCACTTCCAGTTTTCCGCTTTATCCTGACAACGACACCACAAAACCGCCTATGGCGACAGCGCAGGTAAGCACTGACGGCGTCACCATTACCTTTAATGATAATGTAAATAACCTGCAGAAGGTTAAGGGATCCTGCTATTTTACAATAGCTCTCAAAGGAAAGAATACATCGGATAATCATAACGCTGAGATCACTTCCGGAAAGCAGTCGGCAACCGTTCGGGTTGACGACGCAAGCGGCACCGGTGTTGTTGGATTTGCCACAAAAGACGGAAATTACACAACGGATGGTTCCGGAAGAATTCTCTGGACGCTTCGAATCAACAGCAGTGGGCTTCGAATCTGGATAGAACGAAAAGCATTGTGATCACCGACGAACTGCCGGCTACGGAGACTTTTGACAGCTTTGATAAGTACGCATGGTGGTATCAGAATGACAAATGGGCAACCGCAGCGAAGTCGCTGGATGGAGAAATGCCGTTTAATAGTGGAAACCGTTCCTTTAAGATCGAGGGAAGAAAGATCACGATCACCATTCCCGCCTCTGATCTGAACCATGTACAGCCTGACGGCACAGTGGTTCCTGTATGCGGAGAAATCGACTTTTATACCAAGACGACCGCGGCGGCAGGAAGCAGGGTTGATAATACTGCGTCGGTAACCTATTACGATGATACGACGACAACGCAGCCTGTAAATACAACCGCGTCAGGATATGCGATTGTTCACAATCAGGGCGGCACCATCACCGGCGTGCCGCAGGGTGAGATCGAGATCCACAAGCAGGTCAAGGGAACGACCGAACCGGTGGCGGGCGTTACGTTCCATATTCAGAAAATAACCAGCGAGACGGATACGACACCGGACAGCAGCTGGACGGCGATTGACGTCACCACTGATACGGACGGCGTCGCAAAGACAGCGGAGGGCGCGTGCCCGGACGGCTGGTATCTGATCACGGAGATTTCAGGTCCGGACTGGATCGTCATTCCTTCAAACAGCGCAATCAAAGTACAGATGGGCGGATCAACCGGCGTCAGACAGACGGTCGAGGATGAGGTCAAGACGACGAACATCACGGCAACCAAGAAATGGGTGCAGGCCGACGGACAGACACCGGATACAGGCGAGCATCCGACAATTTATTTCCAGCTGTACAGCAGTGTAAATAATGAGACCCCTGCTGTGGTGGAAGACGCTGAAACAAAAACTATTACAACAGAGACCGGACAGAGCGAGTCGACTGTGACCTGGACGGGACTTCCGCAGTACGATAACAGCGGAAATGAATATACCTACAGCGTAAAAGAAGTCGACGCGCAGGGATATGATGCTGCACCGGCCGGATATTTCAAGACGGAAGACGGCCTGACGGTGACCAATACTAAAATCCCGACCTCTGTAACCGTTGAAAAGATGTGGGATGCAGAGGACTCTGACAGACCGGATTCGGTTACGGTCAATCTGCTGGCCGACGGTGAAGAAGCGCTGGATAGCAATGGAAATCCGATCAGCGTTGTTCTCGCGCCGCAAAACGGATGGAAAACAATTATAAGCAACCTTCCTAAATATAATGCTGAGGGCATAGAAATCAATTATACTGTTCAGGAAGATGTACCTGATGGTTATACAGCTGATGTAAGCGGTGAAAAGGGCATTGATGGTACATTCAATTATACGGTTACCAATAAACCGATAACCGGCGAACGGGAAGTACCGGCCAGCCTGACGCTGAAGAAGACCGATAACAACGGCAAGGCTCTCGATGGCGCAGTATTTACCCTGTATGACGGTGATAAAGAGGTTAAGACCTACAAAGCCGGCACCGCGGCAATCAGCAGTGACGATCTTCTGGATGCACTTGGCGATGCGGACAGCAAGACCTTTACTCTGAAAGAGACTAAGGCACCGGACGGCTATCAGGCAGGTACTAAAGAATACACCATCACGCTTACCAAAGAGACAGAGCAGAAGTGGGAAGGCGAAGGCGCAGACCGCAAGTATATGACGGTTACCACCTATACGCTGACCAGCAGCGATGCCAAAGATGGTACGATCACAGTAGCAAACACACCGGTGGAGAAGACAAAGGTTGTTAAGAATACACCGAAGAACGGCTCCATCATCAAGACCGGCGATACCAGCAATCTGGTACTCTGGACAGTTCTGCTGATTTGCTCAGCAGGTGCGATCGTTACCGTTCTGGTAAGAAGACGTAAAAGAAGCAGATGATCAATATCACCTGCCGGAATGAATCGGTTTGTGTAAACCGGTAAAGCAAAGGGGCAGCCCCGCAGCAGATTGCTGCGGGAGCTGCCCCTGATTTTATCTCAGAATAATTTCTGCCAGCTTCTCAGCCAGCCTGCGGTGCCCTTCGGGTGTCAGATGCATGAAATCGATGCTGTTGACACTGTATGATTCATCCAGATCCAGACTCTCGCAGGCACTCAGCTCGGCTGTCTCCTGCATTCGGCAGGCCAGCCGTTCTGACTTGCTGCTGATGCGTCCTTTTTCATAGAAAAAAGGATTGGACGGCTGTTCTGCTTCCTTTGGAATCGGCCGGGGAACGATCACCAGAATTTCCGGAAGATCTGTCCGCCAGCCCGCGGCCGCCCGTGCTTTTCTGACGAAAATGCCCAGACCGGCTGCGATATCCGAAGCGGAAAGGCCGTAAGGAATATCGAGGTCGTTGCTGCCCAGCTGTACGATCAGAATGTCCACAGGAGCCGCACGGTTGATGGCTGCTTCAATGCTCTGACAGCCGGACGGGCCGTAATACGGGCTTTCGCAGATAAGAGTGCGTCCGCACTGACCGTCCTCGATGATTTCATAGCCGCTGCCGAGCAGCTGCGCAAGACGGCCGGTCCAGCGGACCGACCGGTCAAACCGGCCGCCCGTGGTGCCGTCGTAGCCCCAGGTATTGGAGTCGCCGAAACAGAGAATTCTTTTCATTTATTTATTTTCCTCATCGTCACTTGGAATACTCTTGCCCTGTGCCATTTCAAGGTCGACGCCGGTATCGTTTGGCTCGCCCTTGTTGAACTGGTAATCCTTTTCAGGAAGAATAGCATTCAGCAGGATGCCGACCAGAGAACCTACAGCAATACCGGAAAGATCGATGGTGATGCTGCCGGCCGGGATTACGATGGCACCGGCTTCTGAATAATTGATACCGATGGAAAGAACCAGAATCAGCGCAATGATGATGACATTGCGGCTCTTTGTGAAGTCCGTATGTGTCTCTACCAGGTTGCGGATACCTACTGCGGAAATCATACCGTAGAGGACGAGGGAAATGCCGCCGATTGTGGAGCTTGGCATTACCTCGATGACAGCCGCAAACTTAGGGCAGAACGAAAACAGAACGGCAAAGCATGCCGCGATGCGGATCACACGCGGATCGTAAACCTTTGTCAGCGTCAGAACACCGGTATTCTCACCGTATGTGGTGTTGGCCGGAGCGCCGAACAGGGATGCGATGGTGGTTGCAAGTCCGTCACCGGTCAGTGTGCGGTGCAGTCCCGGATCCTGGATGTAGTTGATGCCGGTTGTCGAGGAAATAGCGGAGATATCGCCGATATGCTCCATCATGGTCGCAAAGGAAATCGGTACAATCGTGATCACGGAAGTCAGCAGAAGACCGCGGTCGAGTGCGCCGCCGGTGAAAAGCGAAAATACGGTTCTATCATAGGAAATCGGAAGACCGATCCATGCGGCTTCCTTTACCGGTGTGAAATCAATGATGCCCGCACAGGCAGCTACGAAATAGGAACCGATAACGCCGAGCAGAATCGGGATGATCTTGACCATGCCCTTACCGAAAATATTGCAGATAATGATGATGACAATAGCCACAAGAGCTACGCCCCAGTTCGTCTCACAATTGGTAACAGCTGATTTGGAAAGATTAAGACCGATGGCAATAATGATAGGACCGGTGACAATCGGCGGGAAGTACCGCATGACCTTGTCAGAACCGAAAATCCTGAAAAACATGGCGAGAATCAGATAGACGAGACCTGCACAGGCAACGCCGAAGCAGGCATATGGAAGAAGTTCGGGTTCGCCGTTTGGAGCGATTGCCGCATAGCCGGCGAGAAAAGCGAATGAAGAACCGAGAAAAGCAGGAACCTTACGCTTTGTTATCAGATGAAACAACAGTGTTCCAAGTCCGGCAAATAACAAGGTTGTCGATACGCTCAGTCCGGTGAGCAGCGGTACGAGGACCGTGGCACCGAACATGGCAAATACATGCTGCAGGCCGAGAACAAGCATACGGGGTGTGCCAAGAACTCTGGCATCGTAGATCGCCTGATCTCCGATTTTGATTTTACTCATTTTTTCCTCCCTCTTAATGAAAAAAACTGATTTTACCTATCATATCCCATTTACCCGGAAGTTACAATAAAGAATTGTTCTCTTTCCTGCTGTTTATATGCGAAGCGGCGCCTGTGCAAGACAGGAGAAGCCGTATCGTGTATACTGTTAGGAAGACCGCGGTTATATTTAAGAAAGGAAAATGTATATGAATAAGCTGAAACTGCTTGGTGTCAGCATGATACTCGGCGCGGCGCTGCTCGGCGGCTGCGCGGCGGACACAGGAGAGGAGGAAACGGCGGCGGCAGACACCGGCCGTTATGTATTTCCGGATGAGAATCAGAAGCACGAGGGCACATGGCTGATCTGGCCGCATTCGCATACCTATGGCAAATCTTATGCCGCATCGCTCGAACCGATATGGATTCAGATGGCAGCGGCTCTTTCCGGCGGCGAACACGTGCATATCATCGCGTATGACGAGACGCTGCAGAGGCATATCGAGACGGTACTTGAAGAGCAGGGGGCCGACCTTGACAATGTCAGCTTTGTGATTGCGCAAAGCGATGACGTTTGGGTCAGAGATACCGGCCCGATGTTTGTCTATGACGCTGATAAAGAACTTAAAATCGCCGATTTCGGCTTTGACGGCTGGGGCGGAAAAATGCCGTATAAAAAGGATGATGTCATACCGGCGGCTGTCTCCGATGCTGCCGGTATCGGAAGGCTTGATATCAGCAGCTTTGTCCTCGAAGGCGGCTCCTTTGAAATCGCATCGGACGGGACAGTGCTGGCGGCCAGAAGCTCCGTGATCAGCAAAAACCGCAATCCGGATTGGACGCAGGCGCAGGCAGAAGAGATTATGCGCCAGTATCTCGGCGCGGAGAAATTTATCTGGCTTGATGGTGTGACCGATGAGGATATCACGGACGGCCATATTGACGGCTATGCCCGCTTTTATGATGACCATACGATTCTGACGGTGTCCGAGGATGATTTTTATCAGCTGTACGAAGGTGCCCGGGAAGAGGATTACGAAACGCTGACACATGCCGTCAATGCAAACGGCACGCCGTATGATATTATTGAGGTTCCGCTGACGAAGGAAAACGCAAAGGGACTGGATTATAAGGGGTCATATCTGAATTATTACCTTGGCAATGAAGTACTGCTTCTGCCGGTCTACGGCGATGAGAATGACGAAGCCGCAGCGGCGCAGATGCAGGAACTGTACCCGGACCGCACGGTCGTGCCGATCGATGTCACAGCATTGTATAAAAACGGCGGCATGCTGCACTGCGTTACGCAGCAGCAGCCATATTGATGAGTGTTGTTTTATAATAAGAAATTTATTTCTTCTTCGATATGTGCTAATATTAAAAACGAAATTTTTTCAGGCGGCCGAAAAAGCCGGCTGGTTGTTTTTTACAGCAAAATATGTTACTATGTTGACCGTCAGATATTTCAATATATTTAGTTAAATATACTGACGGCGGGAAAGGAAGGCATCATGTATATTACCTGTCTTGATATGGAAGGCGTGCTTGTACCGGAGATCTGGATTGAATTTTCCAAGGCGAGCGGTATTCCTGAACTGAAAATCACGACGAGAGACGAACCGGATTATGATAAGCTGATGCGCTACAGACTCGGTATTCTCCGTGAGCATCACATGGGACTTAAGGAGATCCAGGAGACCATCGAGAAGATTGATCCGCTCCCGGGAGCAAGAGAATTCCTCGATGAGCTCAGAAGCATTACACAGGTGATCATTATCAGTGATACGTTTGAACAGTTCGCGGGCCCGCTTATCCGCAAGCTCGGCATGCCGACGATTTTCTGCAACACACTGGATGTGGCAGAGGACGGCATGATTGCAGGTTACAAGATGCGTGTCAAAGACAGCAAGCTGGCTACCGTCAGGGCGCTGCAGTCCATCGGCTATGACACGATCGCCAGCGGCGACAGCTTCAATGACCTCGATATGATCAAAGCCAGCAAGGCAGGCTTCCTGTTCAAGAGCACACCGGCGATCCGCGCAGCCAATCCGGATATTCCGGCCTGCGAAGAATTCGATGATCTTCTCGCCATGATTAAAAACGCGATGGTATGATTTCATACGGAGGCTGTAAACATTAAACAAAACAGCACAGTTGTATTTTGACTGTCAAAAATCAGTATGTTAATATCGTCTAAGATTACTAATTATGCCCTTCGGGTTTAATCGAAATAGAAATATTTCAATATCTTAGTGAAGAGGAGAAATGAGAGATGGCAGATGTAAAGCACGCTGTAGAGCGTAAAGCATTTGAAGTGGTACTTGACAATGTAATGAAGAGAAATGAAAAGCATCGCGGAGAAGGCTATGTCGGTGTCATTAATGCTATGCAGAAGCTGATGGGTGATACCTGGAAACCGGAAGCGTACGAGAAGCTGAGAAGAAGCTTCAGCCAGAACGGCAAGTATGCACAGTTTTTTGATAGAATTCTCAACAATACCGATGCGGATTTTATCAAGGGTCTGTTCATGTCAATCGGTTTCGAGGCAGGTTTTACCGGCTATCGCAAGGCGAAAGCAACCGGCAAGAAGCTCGGCATCGAGATGCCATGGATCATTCTTTTTGACCCGACCTCTGCCTGCAACCTGAAGTGTACAGGATGCTGGGCTGCAGAATACGGTCATAATTCAAGCCTCACTTTTGAGGAAATGGACAGCCTTGTTGAGCAGGGCAAGGAAATCGGTATCAAGGCTTACATCATGACAGGCGGCGAGCCGATGGTCCGCAAGAAAGATATTATCCGTCTTGCTTCCAAACACTATGACTGCGCATTCATGATTTTCACAAACGGAACTCTGGTAGATCAGCAGTTCTGCGATGATATGAGAAGATGCAAGAACATCGTTCTTTCCATGAGTATCGAGGGATACGAGGAAGCAACTGACTTCAGAAGAGGCAAGGGTACATTCCAGAAGGTTATGGATACGATGGATCTTCTCCATGAGAACGGTCTTGTCTATGGTACTTCCATCTGCTATACAAGCAAGAACTACAAGAATGTAACTTCCGATGATTTCATCGACTTCCTGATCAGCAAGAACGTAACGTTCAGCTGGTACTTCCATTATATGCCGGTCGGCAATGATGCAGATATGAGCCTCGTACCGACACCGGAGCAGAGAGAGTACATGTATCACAGAATCCGTGAGATCAGAGGCTGGGAAGGCGGCAAGCAGCTGTTCTGCATGGATTTCCAGAACGATGGCGAGTTCGTTCACGGATGCATCGCAGGCGGCAAGCATTACTGCCATATCAACTCCAACGGCGATGTGGAGCCTTGTGTATTCATTCATTATTCAGGTGCCAACATCAGAGAGAAGCCGCTCATCGAGTGTCTGCAGCAGCCGCTGTTCAAGGCTTATCAGGCTGCACAGCCGTTCAATGAGAACCTGCTCAGACCTTGTCCGTTCCTTGAGAACCCGGAGAAGCTGCAGGCAATGGTCAAGGCGACCGGCGCGAAGAGCACGGATATGATCAGTCCTGAGTCGGTTGAGCATCTTTGCGGCAAGTGCGAGCACTACGCAGAAGAGTGGGCACCGGTTGCAGATAAGCTCTGGAGCTCCAACCATCCGGATTACAAGCCGCAGACAGAGACACAGACTGCACAGAAGCAGTAATCATACACATAAATTTTATCGGGAGAGTCCTGCGGGGCTCTCCTTTTTTTGCATCTGAAATTTCGTAAAGTCTCAGAAAGACGGCATTTTCCGGCGCGAAAATCTGAAAAATGAGGATAAAGAAGGAAATTGTCTCAGGGACTTGACGAACTGCTGCAATGCTGTTAATATGTAAACAGAAATGGTTAACCACTGAGTGGGTTGCCAACGTAATAGCTATGGAAATTAAACAGAAGGAAGGTAGTTATTCATGAAAATCGTATTAATGGAGCCTCTGGGAATCTCACAGGCTACACTCGATGAACTGTCCAGGACGCTGACGGACAAGGGGCATACGTTTGAATCCTACGATACCGTTACATCGGATGTGGAAGAGATGAAGAAGAGAAGTGCGGGCGCTGATGTTCTGATGATCGCCAACCATCCTCTTCCGGATGAGGTAATCCGCGCAGATGAGAATCTGAAGTTTATTTCCGTTGCCTTTGTCGGAATCGACCATGTCGGCACGGATGCATGCAAGGAGAAGGGTATCCCGATTTCCAATACAGGCGGCTACTGCAATGATGCGGTTGCAGAGCTTTCGATCGGCCTCACGCTTGACTGCCTGCGCAATATCACCAAGGGCGATGCAGCCGTTCAGGGCGGCAAGGGCAGTGCAGGTCTGCAGGGTCATGAACTTGCGGGCAAGACCGTCGGCATTATCGGAACCGGCGCGATCGGCTGCCGCGCAGCAGAGCTTTTCAAGGCGTTTCACTGCAAACTGATCGGATACAGCCGCAGCCAGAAGCAGGCAGCACTGGATCTCGGCCTTGAATACAAGTCACTCGATGAAGTTATGGCACAGGCGGATATCATCGATGTCCATACACCGCTTACACCGGAGACAAGAGGACTGATCGGTGCAAAGCAGATCGGCGAGATGAAGCAGGGTGCTATCCTGATCAACACGGCCAGAGGTCCGGTTGTCGATACCGAGGCACTGGCACAGGCACTGCGTGCCGGCAAGATTATCTGCGGTACCGATGTCTATGAGAAGGATCCGCCGCTTCCGGAAGGCCATCCGCTTCTCGGTGCGCCGAATCTCGTATGCACGCCGCATGTCGGATTCAATACCAGGGAGTCCATCGACAGAAGAGCCGTTATGGCTTTTGAGAATGTCACATCCTGGCTGGACGGCAAGCAGATCCGCAAGATGCTTTGACAGATAGAGATAATGTGATCTGACGATGTCAGATTTTCGGTAACCTGGAGCAGGCCGTATGCGTATTGTGCGCGTACGGTCTGTATTTTTTTATAAAAAAAGCTGCCGCTCGCGGCGGCAGCTCTGCGGGGCATCCCGTTAATTACTGTTCGAGATCCTTGCCTGTCAGCATCTTGTAAGCCTGCAGGTATTTATCAATGGTCTTGTCCACGATATCCTGCGGCAGTGTCCAGTCATTGCCCGGATTGGCCTTGAGCCAGTCGCGTGCGAACTGCTTGTCGAAGGATGGCTGGCCGTGTCCCGGCTCATAGCCTTCGAGCGGCCAGAATCTTGAGCTGTCCGGTGTCAGCATCTCATCGGCCAGAACAAGGTTGTCGTTCTCGTCGAGACCGAATTCGAATTTGGTGTCGGCGATGATGATGCCGCGGCTGTATGCGTAGTCTGCGCATTTTCTGTACAGCGCAAGGGTGTTGTCACGAAGCATCTCGGCGTAGCGGCGGCCGTTTCCCGGGAATCTCTTCTCGAGATATTCGACGCTTTGCTCGTAGGAAATGTTCTCGTCGTGATCGCCGATTTCCGCCTTGGTGGACGGTGTATAGATTGGTTCAGGGAGTTTATCGGCTTCCTTCAGGCCTGCCGGAAGGGTGATACCGCAGACAACGCCGCTCTTCTGGTAGCTTTCCCAGCCGCTGCCGGTGATATAACCGCGGACGATGCACTCGATCGGAAGCATTCTGAGCTTGCGGCAGAGCATGCTGCGGCCGGCAAACTGATCGTTTCTGAAAAACGGCGGCATGTCATTGACATCGGTGGAAATCATATGATTCGGAATGATATCCTCGGTCATCTCAAACCAGAACCTGGACATCTGTGTGAGAACCTTGCCCTTGCCGTTGACGGTGTTCTTCAGAATCACATCGAAACAGCTGATGCGGTCGGTAGCCACCATGATGAGGCTGTCGCCGTTGTCATAGATTTCTCTTACCTTGCCTTCCTTGATCGGTTTCATTTCCGTATTACTCAATGTAAACTCCTTTCCTTATTACATTAATAAGATAAGATTATAATGCTATCTGCATATTATTAAGCATGGTTATTATAGCACAAAATCCATGGTGGCTGTAAAGTATATTTAGAAGGACAATTATGTTATACTGGAAAAAATCAGAAATATGGAGGCCTGTATATGTGGGATAGACAAACATTGAAATGGAAAGGACGCAATGCGATCCGGGTCAATTACCTGAAATGCCTTCTCATGGCATTTATGATTGCAATTCTGGTCGAGGGCGGATACAGCTCATATCTGAACTATACAACCGAGAGCGACCAAGAGGAGCAGCAGGATAATGATATCATTCCGATTGAGGAGCTGGAAGAGCAGTACGGCCTGACAGCCGAGCAGGCACAGCAGGTCAGCAATCTCATCAATCAGCTGGATTCGTCCGGTATCTACAGCATTCTGGAGAACGGATTTACGGTACCGACACTGGTGCTCCTGCTGCTGACGATTTTTGTTTTCAACGTGCTTGAGATCGGCGGAGACCGGTTCTTTGTGGGGAATGCGCGAGCCGCCGACAGGCAGCAGACGGACGGCGGGCCTTCTCTCGGCGAGATTTCCTATGCATTCCGGTCGGGCAACTACGGAACCATGGCGCTGGGCATGTTCATGCGGAAGCTCTTTATCATGCTGTGGTCCATGCTCTTTGTGATTCCCGGCATCATCAAAAGCTATGAATACCGGATGGTGCCGTATATCATGACGGAGCATCCGGAGATCAGCTGGCAGGAGGCGTTCCGCCGCAGCCGTGAGATGATGTACGGCAGCAAGTGGGATGCGTTCGTGCTGGATCTGTCGTTTATCGGCTGGCAGCTTCTGAGTCTCTTTTCCTTCGGCATCATCGGCATACTTTATTCCAATCCGTACTACTATGCGACCTGTGCGGAGCTGTACCGCGCTCTCAGCGGAGAAAATACGAATGCATACGGCGGCGGAAACGGCTGGGATAACGGCGGAAACGGCTGGGATAACGGCGGAAGCGGCTGGGATAATAACAACGGAAGCGGCTGGGACAACAATAATGGAAGCGGCTGGGACAATAACAGCGGAAACGGTTGGAACAATAACAATGGAAACGGCTGGAACAACGGCCAGTGAGAGAAGAAATCATGGAAGAAAATACGAAGATTCTTATAAAAAACGGCAGAGCCGTGGACCCTGTTACCAACACGGATCAGCAGATGGATATCCTCATCGAGGGGCCGATGATCGTGAAGACGGGGCAGCTCATTGAAGATGATGAGGCGCAGATCATCGATGCGGCCGGCCTGACGGTCGCGCCGGGACTGATGGACAGCCATGTTCATTTCCGGGATCCCGGATTTACTTATAAGGAAGATATTTTTACCGGTGCCCAGGCAGCGGCGGCCGGCGGTGTGACCGGCGTTGTCTGCATGGCGAATACCAAACCGCCGGTGGACAGCCTCGAGACACTGGATTATGTGCAGAAAAAAAGCGAAGAGGCGCTGGTCAACGTGTACCAGGCAGCGACGCTGACGAAAGGTATGAAGGGACAGGAGCTGACCGATATGGAGGCGCTGTCGCAGGCGGGTGCCGTCTGCTTCACGGATGACGGCAAACCGGTCATGGATGAGAAGCTCCTTTTTGAGGCGATGCGCAGGGCGTATGACCTGGACGTGCCGATCAGTCTGCACGAGGAGGACCCGGCATTCATTCACGGAGCCGGCGTCAACGACGGTGAGGCGGCGCGCAGGCTCGGCTACGGCGGCGCGATGCGCACGGCCGAAGAAGTGATGGTGGCACGCGACTGCATGCTGGCACTGGAAACCGGTGCGCCGGTCTGCATCCAGCATATCAGCTCCGGGCGCTCCGTCGCGCTTGTCCGGCTGGCAAAATCACTGGGCGCGGACGTACACGCGGAAGCGACGCCGCATCATTTTACCCTGACCGAGGATGCCGTGCTGCAGTACGGCGCAAATGCCCGCATGAATCCGCCGCTCCGGACAGAAGAGGACCGGCAGGCGATCATCGAGGGAATCTGCGACGGGACGATCGATATCATCGCCACCGATCACGCACCGCACAGCGCACAGGAGAAGGCAAAGCCGATCAGCCAGGCGCCGAGCGGCATTATCGGCCTCGAGACGTCACTGGCACTGGGCATTCATTCCCTGGTGGAGCCGGGATACCTGACTCTTATGGAACTGCTCCGGCGCATGACGGAAGGACCGGAACTTTTCTACCGCATGGAGCCGCAGGGCTTCCGGTTCGGCAATTGTGCTGATTTTGTTATTTTCGGTGAGAAGGAAATGCATACCGTCACCGGTTTTGCTTCGCGCTCATCGAATTCGCCGTTCCTCGGCTGGGAGCTGCCGGGAACGATTCACTATACGATCTGCGGCGGCAGAATCGTTTATCAGAAATAGAGTGGGGGTGAAACGGATGCCGGTTCGTATTGTCATTGCGGATGATGAAGCGCTGACGCGGCTGGATGTCCGGGAGATTCTGGAGGATGCCGGCTACGAGGTGGCCGGTGAGGCAGAGGATGGCCTGGACGCGGTGGATCTTTGCGGCAGCTGCAGGCCGGACCTTGTGCTGCTCGATGTGAAGATGCCGATTGTCGACGGGCTGACGGCGGCGTCCATGATTCATGAAGAGCATCCGGAGATCGCACTGGTCATGATGACGGCGTACAATGACCGTCAGTTTATCGCAGATGCGGCGGCCAGCGGCGCCTCCGGCTATGTGGTAAAACCCGTCACGGAGAAGAGCCTGATTCCGACCATCGAGATCGCACTCAGCCGGCGGGCGGAGATAACCGGGCTGCGCAGAGACCTCGCCGAGCAGAAAAAGAAAAACGAGGAGCAGAAGGTCATCGCCCGTGCCAAAGCCTTGCTCGCCGAGCAGCGCGGCATGACCGAAAATGAGGCGTATGCCTATCTGCGAACGCTCGCGATGCGCAAGCGGCGCACGATCGCGGAGATCGCCGGCATCCTCGTGAGAAAGGCGTGACATGGAACGTCTGGTGGAGGAAGTGCTTTCGCAGCTTGATACACAGGAACGCGAGGCGGTGGAGCAGGTCAGCAGAAATATTTCCGTATATGCCGCCCTCACGGGCAGCGATCTTTTTATCGACTGTTTCCCGGAAGGCGGAACCGGCATTGTCGTGGCGCATGGCAGGCCGGAGACGGGCTCTCTTTACAGCCGCAGCGCGGTGGGGGCCAAGGTCAGCCGGGAGCGGGAGCCGATGGTCTATTATACCTACAGCACGGGTATCAGCATGCGCGGCGCCAGCGCACTTTCCCAGGAGGACCGCTATGTGGTGCAGAGCACGCAGCCGCTGCGCTGCGGGCGAAAGGTGATTGCCGTGCTGGTGCAGGAGAACGATGATACGGAAAACCGGCGGCGCAGCGACAAACTCAGCCGCATCCGCGCGTTTTCCGGCCGCCTGATGGATGAGAAGGTGCTGCAGGAGCGGGACAGCCGCGATATGGACGAGCTTGTCGTGCAGGAGACGCATCACCGGATCAAGAACAATCTGCAGACGATTTCCAGCATACTCAGCCTGCAGCGGCGGCGCAGCCGCTGCGCGGAGACGAAGGAAGCGCTGTCCGACAACATCGCGCGGATCAACAGCATGGCCGCCATGTATGAGATCATGACGGTATCCGGCGGCAGCCGCGTGGATGCGCTCGAGGTGCTGCGGCGTACGGCGTCCATGCTCATGGATATTTACGCGGACGGCGAGACACAGATCAGCGTGGAGGTGCGCGGACAGTCTGTCATACTCGATGCGCGGCAGGCACAGGCACTCGTGCTCGCAGTCGGCGAGCTTGTGCAGAATGCCTGCAAGCATGCCTTTGAGCCGGGAAGCAAAGGGACCATCACGGTGGATATGATGAAAACCGGCCGGGACGTCAACGTCCATGTCGTCGATGACGGCCGCGCGAAGGACAAGAACCCGTCGGGCAGCGGACTCGGACTGAGCATCGTGCGTTCGCTCGTGGAAGGAGATCTCAAGGGCAGTTTCAGCCTCGATATCCGAAGCGACGGCGCGACGGCCGCAATCCGCTTTGAAGTTTGACTTTGCATGAGCATTATTATATAATTATTATCAGAAAATAAACGAAACTGAATGATTTTTCGGCTGCAGCGCGGCAGCCGGATGCAATGGAGCACGAAACGTCTTGTTTTTGTGCTCTTTTTTCTTTGTATACCGGAAAGGGGGATCTTATGAGCACAGAAAAAAGTGAGATCCTCAGCGTCGGCATTGATATCGGCACGACGACGACGAGCATGATCGTCAGCCGGCTCGGCATTGCCAATACGGCGGCCAGCTATATGGTGCCGGATATCAGCATTACGGCCAGGAAGATTGTTTACCGCAGCGAGGTCTACCGGACACCTCTTGATAACCGGAGCCGTCTGGACGGAGACCGGATCCGTGAAATCATCAGGGCGGAATACGGCCGGGCGGGGATCACGCCATCGGACGTGGATACCGGCGCCGTGATTATTACCGGGGAATCGGCCCGCAAGGAGAATGCGCGGGTGATTCTCGAGAGCCTGAGCAGCTTCGCGGGTGACTTTGTCGTGTCGACGGCAGGGCCGGATCTGGAATCGATCATTGCCGGACGCGGCGCCGGGACGGAGGATTTTTCCAGCCGGTACAGCTGCACGGCGGCCAACCTCGACATCGGCGGCGGGACAGCCAATATAGCGGTGTTCAGCTGCGGAAGGCTGCTCGGCCAGACCTGCCTTGATGTGGGCGGCCGTCTGCTGGAATATGACAGTGAGCACCGCATCACCTATATGAGCACATCATTTGCCGTGCTCGCACGGGAAACCGGGATAAAGCTGCAGATCGGGCAGATCCTGACGCAGGAGCAGCTGCTTGCGGCGGCGCAGGCCGTTGCCGCGGCCATTTTCGATGCTCTGCGGCCGGAGAGCGGACATCTGGCGAGGACGATGCTGACAGCGTCGAGCCATCCGCTTGCGGTTTCCGAGCCGATCCGGTACGTGTCGTTTTCGGGCGGCGTGGCGGATTGCTATTACCGGTGCGAGCAGGATCTTTTTCGCTACGGCGATCTCGGACCGGCCATCGCGCACTGTCTGCACGAGCAGACCGCCGGATTTGAGGTGATCCGGCCGCGGGAGACCATCCGGGCCACCGTCGTCGGCGCAGGCACGTATATGACAGAAGTCAGCGGAAGCACGATCTCATACAGCGAAGATATTTTCCCGATCCGGAATCTGCATGTGTTTGCCCTGAGCGGGCAGGCCGAGCAGGCCATGTATCAGGGAGATGCCCAGCAGGCCGTGCGGGAGCTGAACTGGTTTTTGGATCAGAGCGCGGCAGACAATGCGGGGATCGGGCTGCAGGGGAAAAAGCAGCTCGGCTACCATGAGCTGTGCTGCCTCGCGCAGGCCGTGCTCGAGATGGACGGGAGCGTGTTTGCCCCGTCAAAGCCGCTGATTATCATCTGCGAAAATGACATGGCGAAGGCCCTGGGGCAGGTGATCCGGCGGAAGATCCGGCGCGATAAATGTGTGATCTGTCTGGACCGGATCCGCGTGCGGTCCGGCGACTATGTGGACATCGGAAAAACGGTCATGGACGGCGCTGCCGTGCCGGTTGTGGTAAAGACGCTGATTTTCGGCGCATAAGCAGGAGGAACAGAGTGAGACTCAAATCTCTGGTCGGTTCAACGACCTATTCATTTTCATCGGTCAAGGAGGTGCTCGGACGGGCCAACGAGCTCAAGTCGGGTGACCAGATGGCCGGGCTTGCGGCGCGCAGCGAAGCAGAGCGGGTGGCAGCCAAGGATGTGCTGTCTGATCTGCTCGTGCGGGACCTGCGGAACAGTCCGGCGGTGCCGTATGAGCAGGATGAGGTGACGCGGCTCATCCAGGATGCGGTCGATGAAAATATTTACAATCAGATAAAGAACTGGACGATCTCGGACCTGCGGGAATATATCCTGTCCGAGAAGACAACAGAAGAAGATATCAGCCGGCTGCGGGGCGGCCTGACCAGCGAAGTGATCGCGGCGGTCGCCAAGCTGATGACGAATCTTGACCTGATTTACGCCAGCCACAAGATGCACGTCGAGGCGACGTGCAATACGACGTGCGGCCGGCCGGGTACGCTTTCGTCGCGTCTGCAGCCGAACCATACGCTGGACGGCATTGAAGGCATTCGCGCCTCTTTATATGAGGGGCTGAGCTACGGCTGCGGCGATGTGCTCATCGGACTGAATCCGGTAGGCGATTCGGCGGCCGGCACGGCGGAGGTCCTCAAGCTGTTTGATGAGGTAAAGCACAGATTTGAAATTCCTACCCAGATCTGCGTGCTCTCGCATATCACAACGCAGATCGAGGCGGCAAAACGCGGAGCACCGTGCGATATGATTTTCCAGAGCATCGCCGGGTCGGAGAAGGGCAACACAGCCTTTGGTTTTAATGCGGATACCGTGCGGGAAGCGCAGGCACTGCTGAAGGAGAAGGGAACTGCGAAGGGGCCGAACGTCCTGTATTTTGAGACGGGACAGGGCTCGGAGCTTTCCTCGCAGGCCAATTTCGGCACGGACCAGGTGACGATGGAGGCGCGGTGCTACGGTTTTGCGAAACCGTTCAAGCCTTTTATGGTCAATACGGTGGTCGGCTTTATCGGGCCGGAATTCCTCTATAACAGCAAACAGGTGCAGCGGGCCGGCCTGGAAGATCATTTCATGGCGAAGCTGACGGGCATCCCGATGGGGTGCGACTGCTGCTACACGAATCACATGGATGCGGACCAGAATGATATCGAAAATCTGTCCGTGCTGCTCGCAGCGGCCGGGGTGAACTACATCATTTCCGTGCCGGAGGGGGACGATATCATGCTCAACTACCAGACGAATGCCTATCATGACATCATGGCGGTGCGCGAGGTGCTGGGGCTTCATCCGATCGCGGAATTTGAAGAGTGGATGAAGAAAATGGAAATCATCGACGAGAACGGCCGGCCGACCGCACGGTGCGGCGATGCGTCGATCTTTTGCTGAAGCAGGTGACGGGCATGGATGAAGAGAAATTAATAGAGATGATCAGTGCGGCGGTTGTCCGCGTGCTGAAAGAGGAAAGTCAGGGCGGTGCGCCGCAGGAATCCGCCGGAGCCGGTGCAGAGCCGGCCGCGGAGGATCTGACGGTGCTCACGGACCTGACTTCACCGGAGTACAAGCAGAAGCTGACCGTGCCGGATGCGGAAAATGACCTGGCGCTGCGTGCGATGAAAGGGGCCACGACGGCCCGCGTCGGCATCGGCCGGGCCGGCCTGCGGCAGACGACAAAGGCCATGCTGGCGTTCCGCGCGGACTTTGCGATGGCGAAGGACGCGGTGATGAAACCGGTGGATGAAGCATTTCTCCGGAAGCTCGGTCTGCCGACGCTGCTCACGAAATGCAGCGATATCAATGTCCATCTGACGCGGCCGGATCTCGGCCGCCAGCTGTCAGAGGAAGCGCTGCGTTTTCTGCACGAGGAATGCATTCAGCACCCGCAGATCCAGATTTACGTATCCGACGGGCTGAGCAACTCGGCGATTGAGCACAACGCGGCCGATCTGCTGCCGGTTCTGATGGACGGCCTGAAGGAACAGGGTGTGAAGACCGGCACACCGTTTTTCGTAAAATACGGACGGGTGCCGACGATGGATGCCGTCTCGGAGGCGGTCGGCGCGGAGGTGACCTGCGTGCTGATCGGCGAGCGGCCGGGCCTTGCGGCGGCGGACAGCATGAGTGCCTACATCACCTACGGTGCGCACACAGGCATTCCGGAATCGAGCCGCACGGTCGTTTCCAATATTCATAAAAACGGGATCCAGCCGGTTGAGGCGGGCGCCTATCTCGTGGATCTGCTGCTGCGGATCCTGTCCGAGAAGAAGAGCGGCGTGGATCTGAAACTATAAAGAGGGACAAGATGAAGGGTGACAGAATTGAAGCCAGGGTTCTGAGCGTGCAGGAAATTCCGCATGCCGACCCGGCGCTGCTTGCGCAGCTTGACGTGCCGGAGGGCTATACGAGCCTCGGACTTGTGACGGCGGACATCGATGATGCCGCCTATGCGGCGATTGACGAGGCGACCAAGAAAGCGGAGGTCGCCGTTGTGTACGCCAGATCGATGTATGCCGGCGCCGCCAACGCATCGACGGCACTGGCCGGTGAATTTATCGGGGTGCTGGCGGGACCGGACCCCGAGCAGGTCAGGAGCGGGCTGCAGGCATTCATCTATTACCTGAAAAATGAAGCTTTCTTTTACAGTGCCGACGATGCGGGCCGGATTCCCTATTTTGCGCATTGCATTTCGAGAACCGGCACCTATCTGTCCGCGCAGTGCCATGTGCCGGCCAGGACGCCGATCGCCTATCTGATCGCACCGCCGCAGGAGGCCATGTGCGGTATTGATGCGGCACTCAAGGCGGCGGATGTGACGATGCGCGTCTTCTACGGACCGCCGACGGAGACGAATTTCGCCGGCGCTCTGCTGAGCGGAGAACAGTCCGCGTGCCGGGCGGCGTGCGAGGCATTTGCGCGGCGTGTGGAAGAAATTGCGGATAACCCGAGAATATTATAAGCGCGGACGGCCCTGCCGCCTGCGGATATAGAAAATCATGCGAAAAGGAGGAAAACATGGAATACGATAAGGACCTGCGTTCCATTCAGGAAGCACGGGATCTGATGCGCAAAGCGAAGACCGCGGCCGATGCGATGGCCGGTCTGGACCAGGCGCAGCTTGACCGGATTGTGCAGGCTGTGGCCGAGGCGTGTCAGGCCAACGTCGTTCCGCTTGCGAAGATGGCGCAGAAGGAAACGGGGTTCGGAAAATGGCAGGACAAGGTTTTAAAGAACCTGCTCGGCTGCAAAATAGTGTATGATTATATCAAGGATCAGAAGCTGATCGGCGTTCTGCGGGAGGATCAGCAAAACGGGATCGTGGAGATCGGCATTCCGGTCGGCGTCGTCGTGGCGCTGATTCCGTCCACCAACCCGACCTCGACGGCGATGTACAAGACGCTGATTTCACTGAAGTCGGGCAATGCGATCGTCATTTCCCCGCATCCGAGCGCGAAGCAGTGCATTCTCTCCACGGTGAAGATCATGCAGGAGGCCGCGGCTAAGGCCGGCGCGCCGGAAAACTGCATCCAGGTGGTCACCGAACCTTCTATAGAAGCAACCGATGTGCTGCTCAGGAGCAAAAATACCGGCATCATCCTGGCGACCGGCGGCGAGGCCATGGTGCATGCGGCGTACAGCTCCGGCAATCCGGCACTCGGTGTCGGGCCGGGTAACGGACCTTCTTATATTGAGCGCAGCGCGGATATCCCGATGGCGGTCAAACGGATTGTGGACAGCCAGACATTTGACAACGGCACGATCTGCGCGTCCGAGCAGTCGATCATCACGGAAAACTGCATCCGTGACAAGGTGGTCGCCGAACTCAAACGGCAGCACTGCTATTTCATGAATGAAGAGGAGAGCGAGAAGGTCAGCCATTTCATCATGCGTGCCAACAACACGATGAACCCGAAGATCGTCGGCCGGAGCGCTCTGCACATCGCCGGGATGGCGGGCATTACGGTGCCGCCGGACACATTGGTGCTGATTACGGAGCACACGGGGATCGGCAGGAATTATCCGTATTCCCGCGAGAAGCTCTGCCCGATTCTCGCCTTTTTCACGGTCAATGACTGGCAGGAAGCCTGCGATCTTTCGATAAGGCTTCTGCAGAATGAAGGTACGGGCCACACGATGACGATGCACTCGCAGAACCGCAAGGTCATCATGGAATTTGCGATGCGCAAGCCGGTATCCCGCGTGCTGGTCAATACGCCGGGTTCGCTCGGCGGCGTCGGCGTGACAACCGGACTCGTACCGGCGCTGACACTGGGGTGCGGCGCGGTCGGCGGCAGTGCGACTTCCGACAACATCGGACCGGAAAATCTGATCAATATCCGCCGCCTGGCGTTCGGCCAGATGGAACTTGAGGACGTGCGGGCGATGGCACCGGATATCGACTTCGAGGATGGGCCCGCCGGGGAAACAGCAGCGCCGGCGCAGACGCACCCGCAGATCACGGAGGCGGACATCGAGCGGATTACAAGAGAGGTGCTCCTCCGGCTCCGGAACATGCAGTAAATGCAGTAAGATACGGCTTTCCGGCCGTTAATAATGATAGAACACAACCATATTTTTCATGATTCAAAAAGGAGAAAAACCATGGCAAACACAACTGAAGCATTGGGAATGATCGAAACAAGAGGTCTTGTAGGCGCTATTGAGGCAGCCGATGCAATGGTAAAGGCGGCAAACGTACATCTGATCGGCAAAGTACATGTCGGCGGCGGACTCGTTACCGTCATGGTCAGAGGCGATGTCGGTGCCGTCAAGGCAGCAACAGAGGCAGGCGGCGCAGCAGCAGACCGCGTCGGCGAGCTGATTTCCGTTCATGTAATTCCGCGTCCGCACAGCGAGGTCGAGTACATTCTTCCTACACTGGATACATCTGACAGATAAAGCAGCGGCTGCATAGCAGCAGAAAGGGCGTAATACAATGAACGAAGACATGATCAAACGTGTCGTATCCACCGTTGTACGTCAGTGCCTGGCTGAGCAGAACAAGAAAGCCGTATGCTGTTTCGGATTCGAAGTGCCGGTCGAAGCTTCCGGCAAACATGTGCATCTCACGCAGGAGGATGTCGAGCGTCTCTTCGGTGCCGGCCATCAGCTGACACCGAAGAGGATGATATCGCAGCCCGGACAGTTCCTCAGCGAGGAGCGGGTGACCATTCTCGGCCCGCAGGGCTGTTTTCATAATGTGGCGGTTCTGGGACCGGTCCGCGCGCACACGCAGGTGGAGGTTTCCCTGACGGATGCGCAGGCGCTTGGCGTAGACGCACAGGTGGCGATGTCAGGCGATCTGTCCCATGCGGCGGATATCATGATCCTCTCCGGCAATGCCTGTATCCTGGCGGAGAAGTCGCTGATCGTCGCGAAAAATCATCTGCATATGGATCCGGAGAGCGCGGCGAAAGCCGGGCTGAAAGACGGCGATGTGGTGGATATCGAAGTCGGAACGGACCGCCCGCTCATTTTCCGGCATGTACCGGTAAGAGCCGGGGAAAAACATAAGCTGGCCATGCACATCGATTACGATGAGGCCAATGCCTGTGACTACAGCAAGACCGGGAAGGGCCGGATCGTGCGCATCTGCGACGGCAGCTGCCAGATGGCCTGCGGCGGCGCAGCATCCAGGACAGGCAGCGCGGCAGCCGGGCAGGCAGCAGCTGTGACGGGTGAGACATCGCGGCCGGCAGCCGGGACATTTGCGGAACCGGAGACGGCGGCAGCCGGAACCGGCAGCGCGGCGCCAGAGAGGGAGCCTGCGGCAGCGGTGACAGGCCGCATCGGCGGCAATCAGGGCAAGGCAGTAGAACTTGCGCGTTCTAAAGAAAATATCCCGACCGGCCTGCGCTTTAAAGGCAATCAGGCCGGCGCCGTAAAGCAGCGCGAGGCCTATCTTGAGGGCAGTGCCGAGCCGGATCCGGGCGATATGGTCCTGACAGAGAAATTCATATCCGAAGGTCAGGTGAAGGCGGCGGCCGACAGCGGCGCCCGATGCATTGTACTGAAACCGGGTGCCATCCTCTCGCCGCTGGCGAAGGACTGTGCGGCGCGGTATCACGTGCGCATCAGATATACGAGTTGATAAACGTTTTGTGTAAATGGAGGCAGAAATGTATACCGAAAAAGCCCTGGGAATGATTGAGATTCTCGGCAGAACGGGGGCTGTGGAGGCGCTTGATGCGGCGCTTAAGGCCGCGGATGTCGAACTGGTGTCCATGGTGCGTGTGGGCGGCGGCATCACCACGATCTTCTTTGAAGGCGACGTGGCTGCCTGCAAGGCTTCCTGTGAGGCGGGCGGTGCGGCAGCGGACAGGATCAGCAAGGTCCTTTCCGTGCATGTGATTCCGCGGCCGGACCCGAGCGTCCGTGCCATGCTGGATCAGGACCGCAGCGGCTATTACGAAGGCGGCCGTTTCCCGTATTATGATCCGGATAATTACGACAGCAGGGCAGATGAAGAGATAAAGGATGAGACGGATGCGGCACCGGCCGTGCAGAGCAGGGCGGCGGAAGAGACGCCGGCTGCGCAGGCAGCGGCACCGGAAATGCCAGAAGCCGCAAAAGCGCCGGAACCGGCAGAAGCGGCAGCGGCACCGGAAGCGAAAGAGGCCGCACAGACCAAGACGGCACCGGAAGCGAAAGAGGCCGCACAGACCAAGGCGGCACCGGAAGCGGGAGAGATCGCGCTGTCCGATGAGGAACTGAACGGTATGACGGTCAACCAGCTGCGCCGGCTTGCCCGCGCGACGGATGGCTACCCGCTCTCGCGCCAGGAAATCAAATTCGCAAAGAAAGATGAGCTTCTCATATTTTTCAGACAGATACGAAAGCAGTAATCGGTCGGAGACGGCCGCAAGGAGGAAGCGAACATGAAACTGATATCAGAAAGTGAGATCCGGAAGACAGTGGAGGCTTCCCGCCCGGAAGTCTACTATATTCCGGAGGGCAGAATCCTTTCCCCCGCGGCGCGCGATTACCTCAACCAGCAGCTGATTCCGATTGACGTGGAGAAAAACAGAAAGGCAGGCGAGCTGCTGCGTGCCCGCATCCGCGAAGAAGCCGGCAAAGAGAAGGGCGAAAGCTGTCAGTTCTCACCGGCGGGCGAGCGCCGCTGCGCAGAGGCGCAAGGCAAAACGGCGCAAGGCAAAACGGCGCAAGGCAAAGCGGCGCAAGGCAAAGTGCCGGCGGATTGTGCCGGCGGGGCGAAGCCGCGCTATGTCGATGCGCAGACAGGCGCCGTTTTCGCGGACAAACCGGAATATATGACGCAGATCAGCGGCAATCGTCTTGTATGCAAGGACAATCCTGTCATTGCGCTGCGCGGCAAGATCGACAGCACGGAGGCGATGGTTGTCTTTGCCTGCTGCAGCGTCGGCGAAAACCCGAAGCTGCAGGAGGATCTGTCGAGTGTGCTCGATACGCTTCGCCGTCTGATGCGCTGCGAGGTGATGGATGAGCCGGTCGGTGCGCTGAAGATACTGGACCTTGACAGCGATGAACTGCGGGCGCAGTCGCATGATCCGAAGAAATATTACGGCGTGGACCTGATGGCGGCGCCGGAGCGATCGATGGGAAAAAACTACGCGATTCTGAACGTGCTGCGCACGCAGGTGCGTGAAGCAGAAGTGCTTGCGGCGGCAGCCTTTCACGAGCCGGACGGATTCCGGCGGACAGATATCATCGAAGCCCTGAACAGGCTTTCAAGTGCTCTTCATATCATGATGTGCAGGGAACTTTCCGGTTATTATCAGAAATAAACGGAGCAGGAGGAAATAATGGATTTACTCAGCAGGGTACGGGACGCCGGCGTCATCGGTGCAGGCGGTGCCGGATTTCCGACCCATGTCAAACTGAAGGCACAGGCAGAATATGTGCTTTTAAACGGTGCCGAGTGCGAACCGCTGCTGCGTGTGGACCAGCAGCTGATGGCCGTCCATCCGCGGGAGATCCTGCAGGGACTCATGGCCGGCATGGAACTGACCGGCGCGGCCAAAGGCATCGTCGGCATCAAGGAAAGCCATCCGGATGTGATTGCCATCATGCGGGATGCAGCAAGGGACATGCATGCCGAAGACCGCATTTCGATCGGCGTGCTGCCGGATGTCTATCCGGCCGGCGATGAGCAGGTCCTCGTGCATGAACTGACCGGCCGCATCGTGCCGGAAAATGCGATTCCGATCGCGGTCGGCTGTGTGGTCATGAACGCGGAGACAGCCTACAACGTGTATAAGGCATCCTGCGGCGAACCGGTAACCATGAAATATGTCACGGTGGCCGGCTGCGTGCCGCATCCGGTCACGGTCCGGGTGCCGGTGGGCACACCGCTTTCCATGTTATTTGCCTATGCCGGCATGCAGGATATGAGCGGCTTTGCCGTGATCAACGGCGGACCGATGATGGGACCGCTGCTTGGAGAGAACGACCTGTATGTGACAAAGAAAACGAAAGGCCTCGTCGTCCTTCCGGAGGACCACGGCCTGATCATAAAGAAAAAACAGGGCCTGCCGCAGGCGAAACGGCTCAACCGCTCGGCCTGCGAACAGTGCCGGATGTGCACGGACCTTTGTCCGCGCCATCTGCTGGGCCATTCGACCTCACCGCACAAAATGGTGCGGGCCATGGCGTTCGGCCTGGAGGGGACGGAGAAAATGTCGGCCGCACTGACCTGCTGTCAGTGCAACCTGTGCGAATATTTTGCCTGTCCGGCGGGCATCCATCCGCGGCTGGCCAACGTATATTATATGAATCAGCTGCGTGAAAAAGGAATCCGGCACACGCCGCGCGATCACTACGAAACGGACCCGCTGCGGCCGTACCGGATGATTCCGAGCCGGCGCCTGATCGCGCATCTTGGCCTTATGCCGTACAATACCGCGGCACCGCTCGAGGAGGAGCCGGCTATGACGCCGGAACTGGTCGGCATCGGCCTGAAAGATCACGTCGGCGCGCCGGCGCAGCTGCTCGTGCGTGCGGGAGAGCACGTGCAGGCAGGGCAGAAGATTGCAAAGATACCGGAAGGCGCACTCGGCGCCGCGGTACATGCGAGCATCAGCGGAACCGTGGAAGCGGCAGACGGCAATCTTGTATTGATAAGGAGAGATTAACGTGGAAAGAGCAATCGGCATGGTTGAATTTAACAGTATTGCGCGCGGCATCTATGCGGCGGATCAGATGGTTAAGATCTCCGATGTGGAAATTGTCACGGCGACTTCCGTCTGTCCCGGCAAATATATCGCGATTGTTCACGGCGATGTGGCGGCCGTGAAGGAGTCCGTCAGCAAGGGCGTCAGCGAGGCCGGCACCTTTCTCGTCGATTCGATCGTGATTCCGAACGTGCACCCGGATGTATTTCCGTCGATTGTCGGTGCCACGCAGCCGCCGGAAATCGATGCACTCGGCATTATCGAATCGTACTCGATGGCATCCATGGTGGTGGCAGCGGATAAGATCCTGAAAACAGCAGAACTCGAAGGCATTGAGGTGAGACTGGGCACCGGACTCGGCGGCAAATCGTATTTCACCTTTACCGGTGAGGTCGCGGCGGTCCGCGAAGGCATTGAAGCCGGCAAGGCGTCTCTCGGCGCGGACGGCATGCTGCTCAACGCCGAGGTCATCGCGTCCCCGTCGGATAAGCTGATCGACAGTCTCTATTGATGTGATGGGAGACGGGAAAATGACGCAGAATATGTTTGCATTCTGCGATGAGTTTACCGCAGAATTTGAGAAATGTATGGTGCAGCCGCGTGCAGAGAGCAAAGGCCCGTATTACACCGGCATTGATCTCGGCACGGCCTGCGTGGTGCTGGCGGTGCTGGATCAGAACCGCCGCCCGGCAGCCGGCGCGATGCGCTGGGCAAATGTTGTCCGGGACGGCATGGTCGTCGATTACATGGGCGCCATCCGCCTGGTGCGCGAGATGAAACAGGAACTGGAGGAGAAGCTGGGGACGGAGCTGCTTTACGCGTCCGCCGCTCTGCCGCCGGGCACGCAGATGCTGGATGGCGGCGCGGTCCGCAACGTCGTGCAGGCAGCCGGCTTCGAGGTGACCGCCATGCTGGATGAACCGACGGCGGCGAACAGTTTGCTCAGGCTGAAGGACGGCGCCATCGTCGATATCGGCGGCGGCACAACCGGCATCGCGATCGTGAAAGGTGGCAGAATCCTGAAAGTGGATGATGAACCGACCGGCGGCACGCATTTTTCGCTGGTTCTGGCCGGCGCCCTCGGCATGAAATACGAGGAAGCCGAGCTGTATAAGCGCGATGAACGCAACCACCGGGAAATATTTCCGGTCGTGCGCCCCGTGATCGCGAAGATTGCGAGCCTGATCGGCAGCATGACGCAGGGCTATGATGTGCCGCAGCTTGTCCTGGTCGGCGGCAGCAGCTGCCTGACCGGTATCGATGAAGAGATCGGACGGCTGACCGGCATCCGGACCTACAAGCCTTCCAATCCGCTTTTCACGACGCCGCTCGGCATCGCACTCAGCTGTACGGAGGAGATATTATGATGCAGATCCGTATTATCAAGACGCCATCCGAGGGCGCGCGGGCGCTGATCCGCCGCCGGCTCGGGTATCTGAAGGATCTGCCGGAGACCATCGACACAGCCGATGCCATCGGTCTCGTGCAGGGACCGATGATCGATATGGTCTGCGCGGCGGATATCGCGGAAAAATATGAAAACGTGGAGGCGTTTGACGTCAAAGGTGTCTGCCCGCAGCACATGACGCTGCTGGCCATTTTCGGCAGCACGGCCGCCGTGCAGGGCGCATTAAAGGAAATCAGGGAAAAACTGACGCCGGGCAGCGGCAGTACATATTTTTCCGACATATGAAAAAAAGGCAGTTCAGGCGAACTGCCTTTTTTGCAGAGCATTTTCCCGGAGGCAGGGTTATCGGACTGCTTCCGGCTGCGCATCCACCGCCGGCCCGGACTGCTTTGCCGGGAAGAGCTTCTCAAAAGCCCAGTGGGTAAACGGCGCCGCGGCGAACATGTTCCAGAAGAACGCCATCGGGAAATTCCTGAGTACGGTGCCGACCCAGATTGCCGGCAGATTGACCGGGTCCGCGCCGCCCATGATCAGGCTGAACAGGATGGAAGCGACGAGGCTCATGGACGGACACATGATGGCGACGGTGCCCGCCTGGCGCATGACGCGGCAGAAATACGGATTATCTTTTTCCGGATTCGTGTATTTCGCGGCGAAGGCGGCGCCCACGCGGCTGCCGTACAGGCTCGAGATGATGAATACGAATACGCCCATATAGAGGGCCTCGAGCAGGGCGTCCAGAAAAACATGATTGGTCATGGTGCTGAATCCGCCGACCTGGAGGTTAAAGCCTTCCTTGATTGCGACATTGTAGACTTCCATGCCGTACGCCATGGCGTAGGACATGATCAGTCCGAAGATAATTCCCTGTTTTCTGTTTTGCGGCATTGATGATTCCTCCTTAAAAAAATAAAAGCGCGTGGCAGAAACCACACGCTTTGCTACAATAAACTGTACTATCTTTGCTACACGCAGCATTTTAAATTTAGCACTTTGCGGGTTCATTTTCAAGCGCGTGTATTGTATTTTACGGTGTGCAGCGGTTATAATAACGGATGGCAAAAAGATGGGACAGGAGGTAGAGCATGCCGGAACTGATAGAGATAGATGATTACAAAGCGCCCGAACTGGACGTTTTCACGAGACTGGATGAGCCGCAGCTGCGCCATTACTACGAGCCGGACGGCGGTCTTTTTCTGGCGGAGAGCCTGCGCGTGATCGAGCTGGCGCTCGATGCGGGATACAGGCCGGCGGCCATGCTGCTTGAGGATAAGACGGCAAAGTCACAGGCGGCAGATGTGCTTGCGCGCGTCGGCGATATCCCGGTGTACACGGCTTCCAAGGAAGTCATGAATCAGATACCCGGGTTTAACATCACGCGCGGCGCCCTGTGCGCCATGCACCGGCCGCCCGACAGAACGGCGCAGGAGGTGCTGCGCGGCGCGAGCCGCGTCGCCGTGCTGGAAAATGTTATGAATCCGACAAACGTCGGCGCGATTATCCGGTCGGCCGCGGCACTTGGCATCGACGCCGTGCTGCTGACGCCCGGCTGCAGCGATCCGCTGTACAGACGGGCGCTGCGCGTGAGCATGGGGACGTCTTTGCTGATTCCCTGGGCGTATCTGGGCAGCCGCAGCGAGGACTGGCCGGCGGGCGGCATGGCGCTTCTGCATGAGCGGGGATTCAAGACGGCGGCGATGGCGCTGACCGACCGGTCGACGGGCATCGATGACCCGGCGATCAAAGCGTGCAGCAGACTGGCGATCGTGCTGGGCACGGAAGGCGACGGCCTCGCACCGGAGACGATTGCGGCCTGCGATTTCACGGCGAAGATTCCGATGTCGCACGGGGTGGATTCCCTGAATGTTGCCGCCGCCAGTGCCGTCGCGTTCTGGGAAATGGCGGCCAGACAGCGCTTATGACGCATAAACGGACACCCGCAGGGCGGCCTTTTGTTTGACAGGCGGCAAGCGGAATAGTAGTATTAAGATAAATAAAGCTGAAACAGTCCGTACGGCGGACTGCAGAACGACGAACAGGAGGTAATCAAATGATTAAAAAACCGGAGACAGTAGTTATTGATAATTTACAGGGCGGCAAAGGCCACGCGATCATCAATCATATCATCTCCAAAGAAGAACTGAGCGGCAGCGGCAAGATGTACGCCGAGGTTGTGCTCGAACCGGGATGTTCCATCGGCTGGCATCAGCATGTCGATGAGACCGAGCCTTATTACATTCTCGAAGGTGAAGGCATTTTCACCGATAACGACAAGTCACGTACAATCGTTCATCCGGGTGATGTCTGCACGATCAAGCCGGGTCAGTGGCATTCTATCGAGAACAATTCCGAGAGCCAGAACCTTTCCTTTATGGCGCTCATTTACTATACCAACTGCACCAGACCGGAATAACCGTTTTTTCAGAGGAATAACATGAAATATGATAACGAACAGGAAAAGCACGGGCGGGGACGCATCGGCCGCGAACTTTACCGGTTCGGCATACATGTCGGCAGCAGCAATATTGCAACGTATGCTGCCGGCATTGCTCTTTACTTTTTCCTTTCGCTGATTCCGCTTTTCATCATATTGTGCTCGCTTCTGCCGTATACAGATGTGAGCATGGAGGATCTGATCAAGGCAGTGACGAATATCACGCCGGACATCGCGGACAGATTTGTGTCCTCGATCATTGCGGATGCTTACCGGAGCCGTATGTCGTCGTTTTCCATTTCCATTGTCCTGATTCTGTGGTCTTCATCGAGCGGGATCCGATCGCTTGCGCACGCACTGGATATGATGTATGAGGTCAATGATCAGAGAAAATACCCGAAACTCGTCGGCTATTCTCTGCTCTATACACTCATTCTGCTGGCGGCGGTCATCATACTGATCCTTTTTTACGTGAAGATGGCTGTCATACCTGATCTGCTGGCGAGCAACGCGGATAACCAGGAGGCTGTCCGCATGGATACACTGCTCTGGCGGCAGGTGATCATGTATCTGACGGCTTTTGTTATTTTTGCATTGATTTATACCTATGTGCCGGCCGGCCGGCGCAGATTTGCACACCAGATTCCGGGTGCGCTGCTGTCGACCGTCGCATGGTTTATTTTTTCAAAGATATTTACGGATTATGAAAACGGCTACAATATCTTCAGCACGTTTTACGGCAGTCTGACAGCCATTGCCATTTTCCTTTTCTGGCTGTACTGCTGTTTTGCGATTTTTCTGATCGGCGCGCTTTTCAACTTTCATTTTGAAGAGTGGATCCGCAAGGGCATGCCGATGCGGGAAGATCAGGACGGAAAATGAGAGGGGAAGAAGACATGGAGGAAACGGTAAAGGAGAAGAGCCGCGATCAGGTGATCGTGCGGACGAGTATTGTCGGCATCGCCGCCAATGTTCTGCTGGCGGCGTTCAAGGCTGCCGTCGGCACGCTGACCCATTCGATCGCCATTACGCTGGACGCGGTCAACAACCTGAGCGACGCGCTGTCCTCGGTGATTACGATTGTCGGCACGAAACTGGCGGGCAAGCCGGCGGATAAGAAGCATCCGCTGGGCTACGGAAGGATTGAATATCTGAGTGCGATGATTATCTCGGTGATCGTTCTGTATGCCGGCATCACGTCCTTTACGGAGTCGGTCCGGAAGATTGTTCATCCGGAGACGGCGGATTATTCGGCGGCGGCGCTGCTGATTGTCGCCGTGGCGGTCGCGGTCAAGATCGTGCTGGGACGCTATGTGAAGGGCGTCGGCCGGAAGGTCAACTCGGATTCGCTGGTCAATTCCGGGCAGGATGCCATGCTGGATTCCATCATTTCCGCATCGACGCTGGCGGCGGCCGGCATCTACATTGCCTCCGGGGTCAGCCTCGAGGCGTGGCTCGGTGCCGTGATTTCCGTGGTGATTATCAAGTCGGGCATTGACATGCTGCGCGAGACGCTCAGTCAGATTCTGGGACAGCGCGCGGACAGCAGCCTGACAAAGCAGATCAAGTCGATCATCACTTCATTTGAAGGCGTACACGGTGCCTATGACCTGATTCTGCACGACTACGGCCCGGACCGCTATCAGGGTTCGGTGCACATCGAGATTCCGGACACCTGGACGGCGGACAGGATCGATGCCCTGCAGAGAAAGATTGCCGCCCGCGTATACCAGGAGACCGGTGTGATCCTGACCGGTATCGGCATCTATTCGATGAACACGAAGGATGACGAGGCGCACAGGGTGCAGACGGCCGTCACCGAGGCGGTCATGAGCACGGAATACGTCATCCAGATACATGGTTTTTATGTCGATCTTCTGCAGAAGATGATGCGGTTTGATATTATCGTCGATTTTGCCGCCGGGGACAGGAAAGCCGTCTACCGGGAAGCAGTGGATAAGGTACAGAAGCTCTATCCGGAGTACCGCATCATCGTTGTCATGGATTCGGATGTTTCGGATTAGTGTGAGCGGCATATACCGCGGGGGAAAATACCTGTTCTGATGCAAAAAAATACCGGCCCGTCTGTGTTGTCGTCACAGACGGGCCGAAAATTGAGCTATCAGCTCAGAGGGAGTGTATTAGGCGTGTATATCAGAACATGAGGGACATGATGGCATTGCGGAATTTTCTGAAGAAACCGGACCGTCTGTGCAGACAGACAGAACCGAAATCCTCGCAATAGCCGTATCTCTCTGTTTTAGCCCATTCAGGGGCTCTCATAGTGTTCATATCATCATTCAGTTCAATTCTGTATGTAAACATTATCTCATTCCCTTTCCGCTTTCATTAATTCCCTTACGTTATCTTTCACATATATGTTAACATTTTAACGGGAAAGTACAATGTGCCGGGAACAAGAACCTGCGCATGAAAATATGTGCTGCCGGTACATATGATGCAAGGAGGCCGTTTATGAGTTTTACCATTGAGGATATGCTGATCGATTCCTCGGACAGATACCGGATGAAAATGATTGCCGGCAGCAACGGCTGGTCCAATTCGATCAGCTGGATTTTCATGCTGGAGGAGCTGACAATCATCAATAACTTCCGCGGCAAGGAGCTTGCCGTGACCACCGGCCTGGGATTCCGTGACGAGAAGAGCATGCTGCAGCTGGTGCAGGATCTGATTCACCATCATGCGGCCGGCCTGATCGTCAACACCGGGTATTATGTCTATGATATCCCGGAAAGCGTGCGGGAGATGTGCAATGAAAATGATTTTCCTCTCCTTACGGTCCCGTGGGATATCTACATCGCCGATATGATCAAGGACCTGAGCATCCGCGTCTTCCTGCAGGGTTCGGCAGATGAGCAGATCGCAACGGCCTTTATCGACGTGATCGAGCATCCAGAATCGGTCGAGAAGCGGCGGCAGGAGCTGCTGCCGTATTTCGACACGGACGGACAGTTTCAGGTTTTCGTCCTGCATTCGCCGGATCTTGACAAGATGGATACCGTAGACCGGAAAAGGATCGAGTACGGCCTGCAGATTGCGATGGAGAATATCACGCATAACAGCCAGTTCTTTTACTATGACGGCTCCTTTGTCTTTATCCTCAATGCGGTCGAGGAAAAGGATGCCCGCCGGATTGTGCATGATTTCACCCTGCGGACGCAGCGCAGGATGCCGGATCTGGTGCTGTGGATCGGCGGCGGCAGCATCGTAACGGACCTGTCCTGTCTGCCGATGGGGTATGCGCGTGCGATGGCAGCCGCCCTGTATGCGGAGGATATGGACCGGCAGCTCGTCTATTTCGATGAAATGGATGTGTATAGGCTGATCTATCTGCAGCCGGACCGGAAACTGCTGCAGGAGATGAGCAGCCGTGTGCTGGCGCCGCTGATTGCCTACGACGAGCGCCACGACGCATGCTATGTCGATACGCTTGAGGAGTATCTGGCATGCGGGGAGAGCATACAGGAGGTAGCCCGCAGGATGTATACGCACCGGAATACGATCCTCTACCGCGTGCGCAATATCAAAAAACTGCTCGGCACCAGCCTGAAGACGCCCCAGGAACGGCTTGTTTACCGGATTGCCTGCCTGATCCGCCATACGAGATTCGGCGGAGGGGGAAAATAAATGTGCAAAACCCTTGAGAAAAAATCCATATATATATAAAATATGAATTATATATTGCTGCCGCCGTCATTTTGTCGGCGCGGCCATTAAGAGCATAAGAGAGGGAATTGTTATGGAAAAGACTGCAAAAAAGAAGAAACTGCCGCTTGCGGCGCAGATTTTCATTGCATTGATTCTGGCAATCGTTGTGGGACTTCTGATGCAGAATCATGCAGAATTTGCCAACAGCTACATCAAGCCGTTCGGTACGATTTTTCTGAACCTGATCAAATTCATTGTCGGACCGATCGTCCTGTTTTCGATCATGGCCGGCGTTATCTCGATGAAGGATATCAGGAAGGTCGGTGCCATCGGCGGAACGGCGATTGTCTACTATCTCTGCACGACGGCGGTGGCGATTTCGATCGGCCTGCTGTTCGGCAACCTGTTCAAGAGCAGATTCCCGGTGCTGCAGACATCTTCGCTTTCCTATGATGCGCCGGAGAAGACTTCCTTTATGGACACCATTGTCAACATTTTCCCGGACAACTTCATCACACCGCTGTCCGAGGCAAATATGCTGCAGGTTATCGTGATGGCGCTGCTGATCGGCTTTGCGATCATCCTGATCGGCGACAAGGCGCAGCGGGCGGTTGACGGCATCAATACGTGGAATGAGATTTTCATGAAGGTCATGGAGATGATCCTGAAGCTTTCCCCGATCGGTGTATTCTGTCTGATGTGTCCGGTCATCGCGGAAAACGGCGCGGCCATCCTCGGTTCGCTGGCGATGGTTCTGCTGGCTGCCTATATCTGCTATGTTGTTCACGCTGTTGTCGTCTATTCGACGATGGTGCGCACGCTGGGCGGCATTTCACCGGGAAAGTTTTTCAAGGGCATGCTGCCGGCGATGATGTTCGCCTTTTCGAGTGCTTCTTCGGTCGGCACACTGCCGCTGAATATGGAGTGCTGTGAGAAGCTCGGTGCTTCCCGCGAAGTGACGTCTTTCGTACTGCCGCTGGGCGCGACGATCAACATGGATGGCACCGCCATCTACCAGGGTGTCTGCTCCATCTTTATCGCCGCCTGCTACGGCGTCACGCTGACACCGTCGCAGATGCTGACGATCGTCCTGACGGCAACGCTTGCGTCTATCGGAACGGCCGGTGTGCCGGGCGCCGGCATGGTCATGCTGGCCATGGTGCTTGAATCCGTCGGACTGCCGGTAGAAGGCATCGCGCTGGTAGCCGGTGTCGACCGTATCTTCGATATGGGCCGTACGACGCTCAATATTACCGGTGATGCTTCCTGCGCACTGGTGGTCACCAATCTTCAGAAGAAGAGAGAGATGAGGAAGCTTAAAAAGCAGCAGTCAGAAGGATAAAATGATTCCGGCGAAAGTCGATCAGACCTTCCTTCTTCATCCTGCCAAGCTCCCTTGAGAGGGCAGTGCGGTCGAGATTCAGGTAATCCGCCATCTGCTGCCTGTCAAAGGGAATATCAAAACTTTTACTGTTATTCTGCAGAGAGACCGTATTCAGATAAGACATGATGCGGTCTCTTGCTGCTTTCGGCGCCGTGTGAAAACTGCGGCTCGAGAGCAGCAGATTTTTTTTCGCCGTGATATTCAGCAGGTTGAAGAGCAGATGGCGCGCCCAGCCGGCGGAAAGCGGCAGCGCATCCTGCAGCCGGTCCGTCTTCAGAAACGCGATGCGGCAGTCCTCGTTGGTGGTGACGTCGACGAGCATGACCTGATCCGGCAGAAGCGCGTAGGTCTCGGCAAAAACCTGACCGGCTCCGACGTGGCTGAGCACGGTCCGCTGTCCCCACAGGTCGTTGCTCTCTATAGTGACGCTGCCGGAGAGAACGATGCCGAGGCGGTCGGTCTGGTCGCCGGCGCTGTAGATCAGGCTCCCTTTTTCAAAATTTTCTTCATAGCAGGAAAGCGCCCGGCAGGCCTGGCTGATTTCCTCTTCCGTCATGTTTTTAAAAAGCATGGCGTCTTTTATTTTATTGATTTCCATAAAAAATTCTCCTTATGTTGCTTCTGCAACGTATTCTTCGCCGCCATTATAGTATAGTAATCGCAGAAAGCCAAGAGGAGGAAACAAAATGATCCGTAAAATTATTCACATAGACGAAGAAAAATGCAATGGCTGCGGGCTGTGTGCCCATGCCTGCCACGAGGGCGCGATCGATATGGTAGATGGCAAGGCAAAGCTGGTCCGCGAAAATTTCTGCGACGGTTTCGGCGACTGCCTGCCGGAGTGCCCGACCGGTGCGATTACTTTCGAAGAGAGAGAGGCACCGGCTTACGATGAAAATGCGGTAAAAGAAAGCAAGAAGAAGAAAGAGGAGGAGAGAAAAATGGAAAACAGACCGGCCGGCGGATGCCCGGGTTCCCGTTTCATGCAGTTTGAGAGAAAAGAAGAGACCGGTGCGGCAGCGCCGGCGAAGGGCAGCGCGGTATCCCGCCTGCTGCAGTGGCCTGTGCAGATCAGGCTGATGCCTGTCAAGGCGCCGGTCTACGACGGCGCGAAGCTCCTGATCGCGGCGGACTGCACCGCCTATGCCTATGCCGGCATGCATGAGGATTTCATGAAGGGCAAGGTGACCGTCATCGGCTGTCCGAAACTGGACCCGGTCGATTACAGCGAGAAGCTGACGCAGATCATTGCGCAGAATGATATCAAGAGCGTGACGATCGTTCGAATGGAAGTTCCGTGCTGCGGCGGCCTGCAGAAGGCGGCGGAGACAGCACTGAAAAACAGCGGCAAGTTTATTCCGTGGCAGGTGGTCACGATCTCCAGAAACGGGGAGATTCTCGACTGACCTGCATACATAAAAAAATGCTCACGGGGCGCGGGTTTTGGCCGGCGCTGCCGTGAGCTTTTTTATTTTTTCAGTCAATCAGATTGTTGATCATCTCCGCCGTATAGGTGACGGATTTTACGTGGTGTACTTCGATCTGATAGAGCGCGTTGGCCGCGATGTGCTCGGCCGCCTGCTCGAGATTGCGGATACCGCTTGTGCCTTCGTATTTGCGGATGACGGCGTCAAGGCCCTCATCGGTGATGATGCATTCATTTTCCTGCATGCCCATGCGCTTTAATACCTTCGGCAGAGAGAACTGCATGAAAATGGTTTTCTTCTCCTCCGGCGTGTAATCCGGGATGTCGATGACGGCAAAACGGGACATCAGCGGCGCGCTGATCTGGCTCTTGTCGTTGGCCGTGGCAATCGGATAGACGCCGACGGTCGGAATCGTGCATTCAATATAGTTGTCCGTGAAGCCGAGATTGTCGAGCAGTGTCAGCAGGACGTCGGCCGGATTGCCGCTGCCCTTGCCGGCATTGGCCTTGTCGAGCTCGTTGATGATGAAAACGAGGTTCGAGGTGCCGGCGTTGCTGAACGCTTCCATGATAATACCCGGTTTGGCGTTAGAGTAGATGCGGGAGCTGCCGGTGAGCTGCTCCGGATCGCTGATCGAGCTCATATCGAGCGTCGTCCACGGGAGACGGAGAATGCGGGCAACCGCATAGGCAACCTGGGATTTGCCGGTGCCGGCAGGGCCGGCCAGCAGGAGACCGTAAGCCGGCAGCGTGTGCGTACGGTTGATCTGGATGATGGTCTCGATGATACGCTGCTTGACCTTCTCCATGCCGTAGAGCTCTTCGTCGAGGATGCGTCTTGCCTCGGCGGGATCGATCGCTTCAAAATAATTATTTTTCCACTGGATGTTCAGCATGATGGACAGCGCGCGCTGTGCATGGTGCCGCTCCTCCGCCGTGACTTCCTGCGAATGGGCGACGGCCAGGTTGCGGCGCGCCCAGAGGCGGATGTTGTCCGGCAGCGTCTTGCCGGCGCAGTTCAGGAAATCGGTGATGCTCTGCAGGCTGGTCAGCTTCATATCATCGCCTTCCGGGTCCTCCTCGTCCTCATCCGGCACGGATTCCGGGTCCTCCGGCGCGTCGCTGGCGAGCAGCCGTTCGATCATGAACTGCAGGAAACCGTCATCGGCGGAAAGCTTGCCGACGCCGCCGAAGGCGATCTCGCGGATGCGGTAGACCTTGTAGCCGTCCTCGTCGTTGATGCCGGACAGGCGGACGTTGATGTGATTTTCACCGAGCCATTTCAGAAGGCTGACAAAACGCGCGTCGATCAGCAGGATGTCCGCGTTCTGGACACCGCCCTGCACGTCAAATTCAAAGGAAGTCCGCTTGATCGGGTTGGTGAAGCGGCCGACCGCGTGATGTTCCCATTTCCTTCTGCTGTTGTCCAGTACCAGGATCGGTTTTTCGGCAGAAGCGCTGTGCTCCGATGAACAGAAAATGCTGTATGTCGGTTCCGCGCCCTGATGTCCGGGCTGCGGACTGTTAAAATCATAGACAGGCATAAAAATTCTCCTTATGATGAATATTTATTCAGTATGATAGTTATTTTATATTAACCGCGGCGGCAAATCAAGCCTGCAGGCTTATATATAATGAATTTTCCGGTAAGCACACCCGCTCACTAATAGCCTGAGATTATAACGCACGATAAAATTATAGGATTTTACAAATTCATACTGCGGTAGTATAGTATCAGTAAATCGAAAACAACCTACTAAACCAATAGGAATAGAGTAAATAACAGGAGGATTTGTGATGAGTGAATTACAGGACAGAAAATTAAAGTTTGAGACACTGGCACTTCATGTAGGACAGGAGCATGCAGACCCGGTTACCGATGCAAGAGCGGTTCCGATCTATCAGACTTCATCTTACGTATTTCATAACAGTGACCACGGCGAAGCAAGATTTGCACTGAAGGATGCCGGCAATATTTACGGGCGCCTCACAAATCCGACAGAAGATGTATTTGAAAAGAGAATCGCCGCACTCGAAGGCGGCGTGGCAGCACTGGCCGTTGCCTCCGGCGCTGCAGCCGTGACCTACGCGTTCAAGGCCGTAGCCAAGGCAGGCGACCACATCGTATCCGCGAAAAATATTTACGGCGGCACCTACAACCTGCTCGCCCACACACTGCCGGAATACGGCGTGACCGCAGCGTTTGTCGATCCTTATGATCTCGATGCAGCGGAGAAAGCCATCCAGGACAACACCAAGGCCCTCTATATTGAATCTCTCGGCAATCCGAACAGCGAAGTCGTCGACGTGGAAGGCTGGGCAAAGCTAGCGCACAAGCATGGACTGCCGCTCATCGTGGACAATACCTTTGCGACACCGTATCTGCTTCGCCCGATTGAGTACGGCGCAGACATCGTAGTGCATTCAGCCACCAAGTTCATCGGCGGCCACGGCACAACCATCGGCGGCGTGATCGTCGACGCCGGAAAATTTGATTATTCCACCGGCAAATGGCCATGGCTTTCCGAGCCGAACCCGTCTTATCACGGACTCGTATTTGCCAAAGATACGGCACCGGCTGTCATCGCCACTTACCTGCGTGCCATCATTCTCCGTGATGAGGGCGCAACCCTTTCCCCGATTCACAGCTGGATTTTCCTGCAGGGCCTCGAGACACTGAGCCTTCGTGTTGAGCGCCAGGTTGAAAACGCGCTGAAGGTTGTTCAGTACCTGCAGACAAAACCGGAAGTTGAGTATATCAGCCATCCGTCGGTTTCCAAAGACCCGCAGCAGCAGGCCCTTTATAAGAAGTATTATCCAAACGGCGGCGGTTCCATCTTCACCTTCGATCTGAAGGGCGATGCACGCCATGCCAAGGATTTCATCGACCATCTGAAGCTGTTCTCACTTCTGGCCAACGTAGCCGATGTCAAGTCACTTGTCATTCACCCGGCATCAACCACACATTCCGAGTGCAGTGAGCAGGAACTGCTGGATCAGGGCATCCGTCAGAATACGATCCGTCTGTCCATCGGCACCGAGCATATCGACGATATCATTGCGGATCTCGAGGAAGCCTTCCTGGCAGTAAAATAATAACAGAAGATCTCCTTTACCATAGTTTGCAGACTGTTGTCGCTCTCCGGCTTACGTAAGCCGGAGGGCATTTTTCATGCCGCGAAAAAAAAATTTAAAAAAATTAGCACTCACCTATTGACAGTGCTAACAAAGCATGTTATATTACAGATAGAACAAAGGAAACAGAGATTGAAAGTTGAATCTGTTCACACCGTTTCCGGAAGTTCGATTCAGATATTTGATGACAATGTTCATTTAAGGAGGAATAGATATGTTAATGCCTACGATTTTCGGAACAAACTTATTTGATGATTTCTTTGATGACTTTATGATGCCGCAGACGACAAAGGATTTTTACAGCAACTCCCTTATGAGAACAGATATTAAGGAACATGATGACAGCTATGAACTCGATATCGATCTTCCGGGCTATGCGAAAGAGGATATCAAGGCACAGCTGAAGGACGGCTACCTGACCGTAAGTGCTTCTAAGAAGGAGAACAAGGATCAGAAGAATGAGGAAGGCCAGTATATCCGCAGAGAACGCTACGCCGGCTCGATGAGCAGAAGCTACTACGTCGGCAAGGACCTCGATGAGAAGGATGTACATGCGAAGTTCGAGGATGGTATCCTGAAGCTCACCTTCCCGAAGGAAAAACCGGCACAGGTAGAAGAGCAGAATGTAATTTCAATTGAAGGATAATGACGGCAGCCCCGCGATGGGGCGGGGCAGTCTGATGAATAGATGAATATAAGGATAAGGAGGAACAGATTATGTTAATGCCTAGTATTTTTGATGGAAGTCTCGTTGACGATTTCTTTGATAATTTTGCAATGCCGAAGAATGAAAACAATTTCTATAATGGTTCACTTATGAGAACTGATATCAAACAGACAGATACCAGCTATGAGCTTGATATCGACCTTCCTGGCATGAAGAAGGATGATGTCAGAATCGAACTGAAGGATGGCTATCTGACAGTAACTGCCTCCAGAGATGAGAATAAGGACCAGAAGGATGAAAAGGGCAGATATATCCGCAGAGAACGTTATGCGGGCAAGGCTGAGAGAAGCTACTATGTAGGCAGCAATCTCACGCAGGAAGATGTCCATGCGAAGTTTGAAAACGGTATTCTGAAGATTTCCTTCCCGAAGGAAAAACCGGCTAAGGCAGAAGAAGAGAAGTTTATCACCATTGAATGATAAACCGATGAACTGTAATAATGTATCCTGTCATGATAAATAAAGAACCTCTCTATATGTAACGGAAAGAGTCCTGATCCGAAGAAGCGCGGGTCAGGGCTTTTTTTGCCGTTCGCCGCCGGATATTCAATGTAAATTGTATACAATTAACATGGATTAACGCCAAGTTAACACGGACAGGATTTATCTGTTAACAAATCAGCATGTACACTAAAAACAGGACAGGCAGGTAAATCATATGTATACGGCAGATGATGAGGGCAGGTGCCGTATGGCATAAATGCTTGCACTTGAACTTTCCATGTCCTATTATATTTAAAGAGATTGAAAGAAAAATCTGGAGGTGCTTGTTTTGATATACATTCTTGAGGATGACGATAACATACGAAAGCTGGTACGCTACGCCCTGATCCGCGAGGGATATGAAGTCGAGGACTTTGCGGAGCCATCGTCTTTTCACAAAGCCATGGCGAACAAACAGCCGGAGCTTGTTATTCTTGATCTCATGCTGCCGGAGGAAGACGGCCTGACGATTCTCAGCAATCTCCGGGCGGAGGAGCCGACAAGGCGTCTGCCGATTATTATCCTGACGGCGAAGGACAGCGAATTCGATAAGGCAAACGGCCTGGACAAAGGCGCGGACGATTATATTTCCAAACCGTTCGGCATCGTCGAGCTGATGTCGAGAGTCAAGGCGGTTCTGCGGCGTGCGGGCTGGACAGAGAATAATCCGAAGGGCGTCTACGAGGTCGGACAGCTTTTTGTCAATCCGGACAAGCATATTATCCGGGTTGACGGTGAGGATGTCTATCTGTCCTACAAGGAATACTATCTGCTGATGACGCTTCTCGAGGCAGACGGCAGTGTCGTTCCGCGTGAGGAACTGCTCTCGAGAGTGTGGGGCGAGTATTACGGAGAATCCAGAACGCTGGATGTCCATATCCGTAAGCTGCGCAAGAAACTCGGCACGGCCGGCAAATACATTCAAACGATCAAGGGCATCGGCTATAAACTTGGTGTGGTAAATGAATAAGAAGATATTCAAGAACATATTTCTATCCTCTATCATCATATTTATCTGCAGTCTGGTTGTCATTACCGGGCTGCTTTTCCATATGCTGAAAGAGCAGACCTTCCGTCAGCTGAAGGCGGAGACGGAAGATGCGGCAGAGCTTCTGGAGCAGGACGGAGAAAGCCAGATAGGAGATGTTATCGTTGGCGAACACCGTGTGACGCTGATTCAGTCGGACGGTACAGTCCTTTATGATAACAGAAAAGATCCTTCCGAGATGGAAAATCACATTAACCGCGAAGAGGTGCAGGAAGCCCTCAGCAGCGGCGAGGGCACCAGTACGCGCCGTTCGTCCACCCTGGGCATGGATACGGTTTACTATGCAATCAGGCTGGATGACGGCAATGTGCTGCGTATTTCGACGGCGCGGTATTCCATCGGCAATCTGGTCAGCGAGCTGGCGGTTCCATCTATATTTATTATTTGCGGCATTGTCCTGCTTGCCTATTTCATTTCCAGGCGGGCATCCCGCAGGATCATCGAACCGATCAACAGCATCGATCTCGACAATCCGAAGGAGAGCAGAACATATCCGGAGCTGCAGCCGCTGCTGGACAAGCTCGATGAGCAGCAGGAGAGTCTGCAGGCGCAGATTCTTTCGGCAAGGCAGAAACAGAAGGAATTCAGCCTGCTCACCGAAAATATGTCCGAGGGTTTTGTGGTGATCGACCGCGATACCAATATTCTGTCGTATAACCAGGCTGCGCTAGATATCCTGAACCCGCAGTCACTGCCGTCGGGCAGTGTGCTGAGGCTGAACGGGACGGATCAGTTCAGTATGGTGATCACGGGTTCGCTCAAGGGCGAGCGCACGGAACAGGTGCTCGAGCATGATGACAGAAAGCTGCGTATTATCGCCAATCCTGTCTTTGAGGATGACCGGGTGATCGGTTCGGTCGTGATTATTTATGATGTCACCGAGTATGAGAAGCGGGAGGCATATCGGCGCGAATTTACCGCAAATGTTTCCCATGAGCTCAAGACACCGCTGACCTCCATTTCCGGTTTCGCCGAGCTCATGAAGGACGGGTCGCTGCCGGCCGATGTCGTCCGCGATTTCGCCGAGACGATCTACAGCGAGGCAAGACGGCTGATTGAGCTGGTCAATGATATAATCAAGATTTCTTCCTTTGATGATGATTCGCAGATGTATGAATGGGAGAAGATCGACCTGTATGAGGAAGCGGAGTATGTCGTCAAAAAGCTTAAGAAGCACGCGAAGGACCACGATGTCAGACTTTCGCTGGAAGGCGAACATGCGGTGATACCGGGCGTGCGCCAGGTCATTTTCGAGGTGATTTACAATCTCTGCGACAATGCCATCAAGTACAACAGGAAAAACGGCAAGGTAGATGTGTCTGTGAAGCAGGATGCGGATACGGCGACGCTGACCGTGTCGGATACCGGCATCGGCATTCCGCAGAAGGATCTGAAGCGGATTTTCGAGCGGTTCTACCGGGTGGACAAGAGTCATTCCAAATCCGTCGGCGGTACGGGGCTCGGCCTTTCGATTGTCAAGCACGCGGCGCTGCTGCACGACGCAAAGGTGAACGTGCAGAGCCGGCTCGGAGAGGGAACCGTGATGACGGTCGTTTTCAAAAAGAATACAGCCAAGAAGCTGGCAGAGTAACATAAAATCCGGTGTGTCGCGGCGATGCACCGGTTTTTCATGTCCTGAAGGAATTTATCAGGAAAATGGGCGTCTCGTACTGCCCCCGTTGCGTGAGTATGATATAATTATATATTATTATACAAGGCGGAATTGCTATGGATGCTTATTTTGATTTTACAGGACTTTATGACCGGAACAGAGATACCCTCCTGCCGGGTGCGGAATACGTCAGTTTCCGCGACCTGAAAGAGACGGATCTGTACTGCAGCGATGAAGCGAAGGCAGAGATACGGAGACGTATCGCCGGTGTATCACCTTCCGGTGTACATTTTATCGACTCCGGAAATTTCCATTATATGACCATGTTTATGACGGAGAAGATCGACCAGCCGTACGGCCTCGTCGTATTCGATCATCACACGGATATGAAGCCGGCGGCGTTCGGCGGCATGCTCAGCTGCGGAAGCTGGATTCTCAACACGCTGAAGGAACAGGAGAATCTGATGAAGGTGGTTCTGATCGGACCGCCGGAGAAGGCGCGGCAGACGATTCCGCAGGAGATGCGCGACCGGATCGTATTTATCAATGAAGAAGTCATGCGCGGCAAGTACAACAGCGGGAATGACGATTTCTGGGCGAAGGTATATGAGAATACGAGCGGAAAGAATCTCTATTTTTCCCTGGATCTGGATATTCTGGACCGCCGGTATGCGGTCACGGACTGGGATCAGGGGACGGTCAGCCTGCGTGTGCTTTGCCGGCAGACGGAGATTCTGATGAAGAACAGCCATGTGCTTGGCGCCGATATCTGCGGCGGCCTGAAGAGCCCGGAGAGCGGTGACGCGCAGACGGCAGACACGCTGAATCTGCAGACGGCGGCGCAGCTGTATGAACAGATTCATCCTTTCCTGGAGTAAGACGATGCAGAAAGCAGAAAAGCAGAAGAAGGAACTGGCGCTTGCTGTGATCGGGCGCCTCAAAGAGGCTTATCCGCAGGCATTCTGTACGCTTGACTACGATCAGGCGTGGAAACTGCTTGTCAGCGTGCGTCTTTCGGCGCAGTGTACGGATGCCAGGGTCAATGTGGTGACGGAGAAGCTGTTTGCCCGATACCCTTCGGTGGAGGCGCTCGCGGATGCTTCTATAGAAGATATTCTGGCGTATGTGAAGCCGTGCGGCCTCGGGAACAGCAAAGCCCGTGATATCAGTGCCTGCATGAAGGTGCTGCGGGACGAATACGGCGGGCAGGTGCCGGATGATTTTGATAAACTGCTGAAGCTCCCCGGCGTCGGGCGCAAGAGCGCGAACCTGATCATGGGCGACGTTTTCGGCAAACCGGCGATTGTGACCGATACCCACTGCATCCGGCTTGTGAACCGGATCGGTCTGGTGGATGGCATCAAGGAGCCGAAGAAAGTGGAGATGGCGTTGTGGAAGATCATTCCGCCCGAAGAGGGAAGCGATCTGTGCCATCGTTTTGTCATGCATGGACGGGAAGTCTGTACAGCACGGAAGCCGTACTGCGATCGGTGCTGTCTGAACGATATATGCGATAAAAATATCTGATGAGGGGCGGCGTAAGCCGCGCCCTCCTGGAGGCAATCATGAAAATAATACTGGGTATTGACGTCGGCAGTTCGACGACCAAGATTGTTGCGCTGGATGAGGCGGGAACGCTTCTCAAGACGGCGCAGATGTGGACATCGGATACGCTGACGTCTATTTTCGGATCGGCGGGCCGGATTCTGCATGACTGCGGCCGCCAGCTGCAGGATGTGGAGAAGGTCATGCTGACCGGTGTCGGCGGTTCATTTCTGGACGGCGACGTGTTCGGCATTCCGACCATCCGTGTGACGGAGTTTGAAGCGCTGGGTACGGGCGGTCTGTATCTGACCGGCCTCGACCGGGCAGTGATCTGCAGCATCGGCACAGGTACCTCGCTTGTCAGCGCTGACGGCGGTCATTTCAGCCACGTCGGCGGCAGCGCGGTCGGCGGCGGCACACTGATGGGCCTGTCCAAGCGTCTGTTCGGCATTACCGATTTTGAAGCGGTCGAACGGATGGCGTCGGAGGGCAACCTGAAGAACGTCGACTGGGGTATGAATGAGATCACGAGAACGCAGCTCGAAAATCTCCCGGATATCGCGACGGCATCGAACCTCGGCAAGATGCGTACGGATGCGACAGACGGCGATGTGGCGCTTGGCATTTTCAACATGATCTATCAGACTGCGGGCACGCTGGCAGTATTTGCCTGCCGCAACGGCAATTTTGACAACGCCGTCTTCACGGGGTCGCTGTCTTATTCGAAGATGGCGCGCTACATGCTGGTGGCTGTCGGCGAGATGTACGGCATCCGTTTTGAAATCCCGAAAAATGGTGTTTTTGCGACGGCGATCGGCGCGGCACGGCTGGGTCTTACGGATGCGCAGCCGGCAGGAGCGCAGCAGTGACCGCTGTTACCGAAGAGGAGAAACTGGCGCTGCGTTTTTACCTGGGCGATCCGCAGACGGCGGCAGACGGACCTTACCGGGGCGGACCGCAGGCTTACAATACGATCAATGCATTGCTGCATCCCGGCTTTGCCAATGAACAGGACAAAGCGCGGGAGGGGCGGACGGTGCATCTGGAGGATGCGCAGCAGCTGGACAGCTATCTGCGGCTTTGCACTTTTATTTTTTCTGCCATGAACAAATTCCGGCATCAGCATGCCGGCGAGGCGCCGACAGGATGGCGCGTTGACCGCCTCTCGTCTCTGCAGCGTTTCCTGCAGGACGGCCGCCGGATTGCGGGCTTTTTTTCCTGCAGCAGCCGCGGATGGATGCCGTCGTATGCGCATGTCAAGAAGCAGGCAGTGCTGCTGGAGGCGGTGCCGGATGCGGCGGCGCCGTATGTGGATATCGCGGCCCTGCTGAAGGATTTCTATGCGAAGCCGGAAGAGGCGGAGATCCTGTTTCCGGCGGGCACGGCGATTGCGGCGGTGCAGGAACTGCCGCTTACGGCACAGGAGAAGGCGCTGTATACCGATATGGACGGGCAGCCGCCGGTGGGCAGATACCGCCTGCAGCTGACGGCCGGGGAGTATCCGGCTGTACCGGATGCAGAGCTTGCAGAGATTCACGGGCGCATTCTCAGCGCGCAGCCGCAGGCATCTGCGGTCATGGATGCGGTGATGAACGGCAGAATGCCGGATCGCAGGCAGGCTGCATTTTATGAAGAATGGAAGGCAGATATCCGCCGCTATATCGGCGGAGTTTACCATAAAATATTAAAACAGGAGATTTAAACAGCATGAAAATAAGCTTTATCGCGGACCTTCATCTCGATCTTTGTCCGGAGATTCCGGTCATCGATACGGTAGCGAAGGTCGCACAGGAGCGCGGATCAGATCTGATTGTTATCGCAGGAGACATCTGCGAAGCACCGGATCTGACGGAAGAGGTTATCAAGCAGTTCGGGCGTCTGGATGACTGCCCGCCGGTCCTTTTTGTGCCGGGCAATCACGATCTCTGGAACAGGGATACGGTCAACTGGACGAACGAATATATTTACACCCGTTTTTCCTCGAACCCGCAGTGCCTGATCAACAAGGCGTTTGATCTGGGCGGCGGCACCGTGATCCTCGGCAATGTCGGCTGGTACGACTACAGCTTCGGCGCACCGGTGTATTCCAAGGAAGCGTTTGACACGATGACCTATCACGACGTCGTATGGCACGATCATGATTTCAATAAGGAATGGACGGCGGACAACCAGGCAAAGTGTGCCGAGCAGCTGAAGCTCCTCGAAGATCAGCTGAAGATCGCCACGGACCGCATGCATGCGAAGCAGATTATCGCGGTGACGCATATGGTGCCGATCCGGGAGATGACGGTGCCGTACGATATGCGCCCTGAATGGGAGCGGTTCCGCTATTTCAATGCCTTTGTGGGCAGTGAACGGCTCGGTGAAATCTACGAGAAATATCCGGTGAAATATGCTGTCTGCGGCCACGTTCATTTCCGCCGGCAGCTGGATAAGAACGGCATTCATTACATCAGCCCGAGCCTCGGACTGCAGGAGGAGTGGAAGCTGTTCGGCGCTGCGGACACGGATGTGCGCACGCAGGTGGAAGATGCGATGGTGACCATCGAAGTCTGACAGCTGTTTCCGGATGCATTATCCGAAGAAGATAATTTTCCGGATTCGTTTTTAAGGAGAGATAATATGGAAAAGAATGAAATTTTCCGGTATGTCGATCATACCCTGCTGAAGACGACAGCAAGCACGGCGCAGCTGAAGGAGCTGTGCGATGACGCCATCGCCTACGGGACGGCATCGGTCTGCATACCGCCTGACCGTGTCCGGCAGGTGCGGCAGTATGTCGGCAGCCGGATGCGCATCTGTACCGTAATCGGTTTCCCGAACGGCTACAATACGACATCGGTCAAGGCACAGGAGACGTCGGAATGCATTTCCGCAGGCGCCGATGAGATCGACATGGTGATCAACCGCGGCATGGTCAAGGACGGCCTTTACAATATGGTAAAGAGCGAGATCATGACGATCAAGGATATCTGCGATGACAAGATTCTCAAGGTGATTGTGGAGACCTGCGATCTGACGCAGGAGGAGAAGATCCGCATGTGCGAGATCGTGACGGAGTCCGGCGCCGATTATATCAAGACGTCGACCGGATTCGGAAGTGCGGGGGCAACTTTCGAGGATGTGGCACTGTTTCGCAGATATGTCGGACCGCATGTGAAGATCAAGGCGGCCGGCGGCATTTCTTCTTTCGAAGATGCCCGGAAATTCATCGAGCTGGGCGCATCGCGGCTGGGTACAAGCCGCCTCGTAAATCTGGCGAAAGCCGGAAAACTATAATAATACAGAAAAGGAAGTAATAATCATGGGACATAAAATCGGCAGAAATGATCCGTGCTGGTGCGGCAGCAACAAGAAATATAAGAACTGCCACGCTGATTTTGATGAGAAGCTGGCTATCCTGCACTCTCAGGGACACACGGTTCCCGGACATGAGCTGATCAAGACACCGGCGCAGATCGAAGGCATCAAGGAGAGCGCGAAGATCAATGTCGCGGTGCTCGATGCGGTCGGTGAGCAGATCAAAGAAGGCATGTCAACCGAGGACATCGATAAGATTGTCTACAAGGTGACGACAGAGATGGGCGGCATTCCGGCACAGCTGAACTATGAAGGCTTTCCGAAGAGCGTCTGCACATCGATCAACGATGTGGTCTGCCACGGCATTCCTTCGCCGGATGTCATCCTGAAGGACGGCGATATTATCAACGTCGACTGCTCTACCATCTACAAGGGCTATTATTCGGATTCTTCCCGTATGTTCTGCATCGGCAATGTTTCCGAGGAGAAGCGCAAGCTTGTCCGGGTAACCAAGGAATGCGTCGAGCTCGGTCTTGAACAGGTAAAGCCGTGGGGCTTCCTCGGCGATATGAGCCAGGCGGTCTATGATCACGCCAAAGAAAACGGCTACAGCATCGTCCGCAATATCGGCGGCCACGGCTGCGGCGTCGAATTCCACGAGGAACCATGGGTAGGCTATATTTTCAAGAAGGGCACCCAGATGGTGCTGGCACCGGGTATGATGTTCACGATCGAGCCGATGGTCAACATGGGCACGCACAAATACACAACGGATGAGGAAAATGGCTGGACGATTCGCACGGCGGACGGAAAACCTTCCGCACAGTGGGAAATTCAGGTTCTCGTAACCGAGACCGGACACGAGGTCATTTCCTGGTAAGGAGGTTTTATGATCTGGATAATCATTGCCGGCGCGATTGCGCTGACTGACCTGATTCTGAAACATTATGTCGATCGGTATGTGACATCGGATACGCATAAGCCGCTTTTCGGCGGGAAAATATACCTCACGAAGGTGCACAACAAGGGCGTGGCCTTCGGCGCGCTGAAAGACAAACCGGAAAAAGCGGAACTTGCGGCGTCAGCCGGTGCCGGAGCGGCGGCGGCCTGCTTTATCCACGCGCTGACATCAAAAGGTTCGGCGGCAGAGAAGCTCGGAGAATCGCTGATCGCAGGCGGGGCTGCCAGCAATACGGCGGACCGTATCATCGAGCATCAGGTGACCGATTACATCCGTCCGAACCTGTTCGGACACGAGAGCCGGCTGACCTTCAATCTCGGAGATTTTGCCATCCTGTCGGGGGCGCTTTTGATGATGGCTGATCTGATCCGCAGGATGATCAGGCACTGAGCCGGATGGGCGGTACCAGATGACAGCAGAAAAACAGGTTCACAATATTGCGCCGCTTTATGATGAGAAGTCGCAGATCCTGATCCTTGGTTCTTTTCCTTCAGTGAAATCGCGCGAAGCCGCCTTTTTCTACGCGCACCCGCAGAACCGCTTCTGGAGGGTGATGGCGTATGTGCTCGGCTGTCCGGTTCCGGTTTCCGTGGAGGAGAAGAAAGCCATGCTGCACGGCGGCCATGTGGCGCTCTGGGATACGATCGCCTCGTGCACGATCACCGGCTCCTCGGATGCCAGCATCCGCGATGCGGTCCCGAACGATCTGAATGAGATTCTGAAGGCCGCGCCGATCAGGCAGATTTTCACCAACGGCGGCACATCGCACCGCGTCTACCGGAAATATCAGTACAGGCAGCTCGGACGGGCGGACATCTGTCTGCCGTCGACGAGTCCGGCCAATGCACGATGCAGCCTGGATGCGCTGAAAGATACCTGGAGCCGCGAACTTTGGCCTTTTCTCGGCGGGAAAGGAGCTGACAGAGATGAGTAAGAAGATCAGAAGACGCTATATTTTTTACGGCACCGTACAGGGTGTCGGCTTCCGCTACCGCGCCGTCTATGCGGCACGGGCCCTGAATGTGACCGGCTGGGTGAAAAATGAATGGGATGGCACCGTTGTCATGGAAGCCCAGGGCACACAGGAGGATCTGGACGATCTGATCAGCTCGATCACGCGGGGGCGGTTCGTCTATGTGGATGAGGTAAAATACAAAGATATCCCGCTGGAAAACGGGGAATACGGCTTTCATGTAAGAGGCTGAGAGCAGAAGAGGCAGTGCTGCAGGGTGCTGCTTCTTCTGCTTTCCGGCTGTATTGACAGAAATCGAAGGGCGTAATACGATAAAACTGACGGAGGTTCGCTATGAAATATGATTTTGAAACTGTGATGGATCGCCATGGGAAGGATGCCATGGCGGTGGATACGCCGGGGCATCAGCCGGGGTTCGCGCCGGATGCGCCGGACGAGGGGTTTGATATTATTCCGATGTGGGTCGCGGATATGAATTTTCCGGTCGTGCCGACGATACAGCAGAAGCTCGCCGAGCGGATCAGCCACCCGGCATTCGGCTATTTTCCGGTGCGGGATGAGTACACGCAGCTGATTATCCGCTGGCATGAGACGAGGAATCATGTGCAGGGACTGACGCCGGAATGCATCGGCTACGAGAACGGCGTTCTCGGCGGCGTCATCAGCGCACTGAATGTTCTGTGCTCACGCGGTGACAATGTACTGGTGCATTCGCCGACGTATATCGGTTTTACCAATTGCCTGACCAATAACGGCTATCACATCATCCACAGCCCTCTTCGCAAAGATGCGCAGGGCATCTGGCGGATGGATTTTGAAGATATGGAAGAGAAGATCGTGCAGAATCATATCCATGCAGCCGTGTTCTGCTCACCGCACAACCCGTGCGGGCGCGTGTGGGAGCGTGCAGAGCTGGAACAGTTCGCAGAGCTTTGCCGGCGCCATGACGTATACATTGTCTGCGATGAGATCTGGTCTGATCTGATCATGCCGGGCTATACGCACATTCCGATGCAGAGCATCAGCGAGGACTGCCGTATGCGGACCGTGGCGCTGTATGCCCCGTCCAAGACATTTAACCTTGCGGGTCTGATCGGCAGCTACCATATTATTTACAATCCGTGGCTGCGAGACAGGGTGGAGATGGAATCCTCGCTTTGCGGCTACAATAATATGAATGTGCTGTCGATGCATGCACTGATCGGCGCCTATCAGCCGGAAGGATATGAATGGGTGGATGAGCTGATTCAGGTGCTCGACCGCAATATCCGCTATGTCTGCGATCACATTGACAGGTGCTGGGACGGCATCGAAGTGTCGCGGCCGCAGGGCACCTATATGCTTTATCTGGACTGCAGCGGCTGGTGCCGCCGGACCGGCAGAAGTATTCACGATCTGGAGAAGGCCGGATGGAGAGTCGGCGTGGCATGGCAGGACGGCGAGATGTTCCTGCAGCCGGAGACGATCCGCATGAACCTGGCTCTTCCGTTTTCACGTGTACAGGAAGCCATAGACAGACTGGACCGCTATGTTTTCAGTTAATTCACAACCCGCAGGAGGCCATGAATCATGAAAGGTTATTTTATCATTGACGGAGATGACTTTGGTGTTGGCAGTATACAGATTGATGAGGATGAGGACGGCATGAATATCCGCATTACCGGTGACGATGACGCTTTTGATGCGCTCACCGGCCTGACGGGTGATGACACGTTCGCGGAAGGACAGTGGCGCGACCTGATGAATCCGCCGGAGATTTATTTCGAGGGATTTACCGGTACAGACGGCGCACTGTCTGCGGACCTGAACGAGAACATGCTGGAACGGTACAGTTTCGGCCTGGTGCTGGATGACAGCTGTCTGCTGGAGGGGCATCTGCGCGTGGAAGATGAGCATGTCGTTTTCAAGGGAACGGCGAGCTGGCAGGGGCGCACAGTGCCGGTATCGGTGGATGCGGACGGACGGGATTTCTGATACATTTCACGGAATCTGTGCTATAATTAAATGTATTGAGATAATCCCGGAGGACCATGATTTGAGTAAAGAGGAAGAGATCACAGAGACGGGGAACGGATCCGGTGAAGAGGAACTGTCCACGGACAAGCTTTTCGAGCAGGTATATACGGCATTCAAGCTTCATTTTTACAGGGATGTTTTCGGCAATTTCGGAAATCGTGAGGCGACGCTGACCACCGTGGAAGCTTTCTGCATGGAAGTGATCTACGCGATGAAGAACCCGACGATCAATGAATTTGCGGATTTTATAAAGATTTCTTCGCCCAATGCGGCATACAAGGTGAATAATCTTGTCAGCAAGGGGTATCTGAAGAAGGTGCAGTCGAAGAAGGATAAGCGCAGATACTATCTGCAGGTGACGCAGAAGTATATCGACTATTACAGTGTCAGCTCGGTGTATGTCAAGAACGTCATGGACCGGCTCAAGCAGGACATGACGCCGGAGGAGATGGAGCACTTCCGCAATGACCTGATTCTGATTCACAAGGAACAGATGAAGGATATTCCTGATTATATCCTCAACCATAATATAGAAGAAGAGGAAGACGAAGACTGAAGACAGTCCCGGAAGCCGCAGGCATGCGGGCTGCTTTTTCAGCTGATGGTAACCTGACTGCGCGGTGCCGCAGGTAAAAAGCACCGATTACGACTGTAAGCCGTCTCTTTGGAGACGGCTTTCGTATTTTCATCACACTTTTTTCACAATTTGATAACAATCAGGCCATCTTTATCGCGTACCATGGTTCAATGGACGATTGTCCAGGATTAGCATTATTTAAGGAACAGAAGGAGAAAAAATCATGATTGAGGTAGAACATCTGACAAAGCGTTATGGTGATCATACGGCTGTCGATGACCTTTCTTTCAGAGCCGAACCGGGAAAAATCTATGGTTTTCTCGGTCCGAACGGCGCAGGAAAGTCCACTACAATGAACATTATGACAGGCTACCTGTCAGCGACTTCCGGTACCGTGACGGTTGACGGGCACGATATCCAGAAGGAGCCGGAGATTGTAAAGAAGAATATGGGGTATCTGCCGGAGCAGCCGCCTGTCTATCCGGATATGACGGTGCGTGAGTATCTGCAGTTTGCCGCGGAACTGAAAAAGGTGCCGGCGGACAAGCGGAAAGAGGCTGTTGAGGCCAGTATGGAGAGAATGGATCTGACGGATATGCAGAATCGTCTGATCAAAAACCTGTCCAAGGGCTATCGGCAGAGAGTCGGCATGGCGCAGGCCACGATCAACGACCCGCAGATTGTCATTCTCGATGAGCCGACCGTAGGCCTTGACCCGGAGCAGCAGCGGGAGATTTTTGAATACATCCGGGGGCTGCGCGAGAACCATATCGTAATTCTGAGTTCACATATCCTGCATGATGTCAGCCAGATCTGTGATTTTATCTGGATTATCAATAACGGAAAGCTGGTTGCAAGCGATACGCCGGTCAACCTGGAGTCCTCGATGACCCAGCAGCAGACAGTGCGCGTGACCGTGCAGGGCACAGATCCGGATGCACTTTCCGCTGCCCTTGCGGATGCAGTGGAGGATGCGCAGATCCAGGTTGAGGCAGGAGAGGCAGAGGATACGCTGACAGCCTCCATTACTTCATCAAACGGAGAAGATATGAGAAAGGCTGTTTCCGATGCCGTTTTCGGCGCCGGCATGTCGCTGCTGGCACTCAATCAGGACAGCAAATCACTGGAAGATGTTTTCCTGCAGCTGACGCAGGATGATGACAGCACCGCGGAAGAGGAGAGCGCGGAAGAAGCGGAGACCGGAAGCGACGAAGAGACTGCCGAAGAGGCGCAGGAAGAGACCGCTGAGGAGACCGCCGAAGAGGCGCAGGAAGAAACCGCCGAAGGTGCGGAAGAAGGCAGCGAAGAAGAGACCGAGGAGGATAAAAAGGCATGAGGGCAATATTCAAAAAGGATTTTATGTCAGCATTTCATTCTTTCATAGGATGGCTTTTTATTGCGATTTACTGGTTTTTCTTTTCTGTATATGTAAGCTACTATAACTTCAACGGACATTATGCAGACCTGTCCACCGCGGTCAGCGTCATGCAGATGATCCTGACGATTCTGATTCCGATCCTTTGCATGCGAAGCTTTGCCGATGAACGCCGGCAGAAGACAGATCAGCTGCTCTTCACCGCGCCGGTATCGATCGGGCAGATTGTTGCCGGAAAATTTTTTGCGCTCGCCGCGATTTATTCGATTCCATGTGCGGCAGCCTGCATTGTACCGCCGATACTTTCAAAATACGGCGATGTCAGCTATCCGGCCAGCTATATCGCAATCTTCGGTATGTGGTTTTTTGGTATGGCCTGCATCGCAATCTGTATTTTCGCCTCATCCCTCACGGAAAATATCGTGATCGCGGCGGTACTGTCCTTTGCCATGCTTTTTGTTACCTATATCATACCGGGACTCGAGCAGGTTACCTCTTCATCGGGCACCGCACTGGGCAAGTTCCTGGAGGCGCTTTCATTCAGAGACCGCTTTGATGCCTTTACAGGCGGCACGTTCAGCGTGACAGGCACCATCTATTTCCTGAGTGTGATTCTGCTTTTCCTGTTCCTGACGACACAGGTAATTCAGAAACGCCGCTATTCCGTATCGAAGAAGACATTTTCGTTCGGCGCGTACAGCACGGCGATGATCGTCATTTCCATCGCAGCGGCGGTCGTTGTCAATCTGGCCGTCAACCAGCTGCCGGAATCAGTCAAGACGATTGATGCGACAACGGATAAACTGTATACACTGACCGATGACACGAAAAATCTCGTATCGACGCTGGATGAGGATGTGACGATCTACATCCTGACAAACAGCGGCAACGAAGATGACACGCTGGAGAAGACACTGGCCGGCTACGAGGATCTCTCTGACCACCTGAAAGTCGAGCACGTGGACCCTTCGGAAGACCCGACATTTATCAAGAAATATGCGAGCGACACCAGCGAGCTGTATATGAACAGCATGGTTGTCGTCAGCGACAAACGCTATAAGATCATCAATGCCAGTGACCTTTACGGCTATTCCTATACAAGCGATTATTCTTCCTATCAGATCGACAGCTATGACGGTGAGGGACAGATCACGGCAGCCATTGACTACGTTACGAGCGACAACATGCCGACCGTCTACACCCTGACCGGTCACGGAGAAACAGATCTCGCCACGACGTTTACCGATACACTGGCGAAGATGAACATCAATGTCGCCTCCCTCGATCTGATGCAGAACGATACCGTGCCGGATGACGCGCAGGCGGTGATTATCAACGCGCCGACATCGGATCTTTCCGAGGATGATTTAAACAAACTGGAAGCTTATGCGGACCAGGGCGGCAACCTGATCATGGTTACCAACTATACAGCCGGTCAGACACTGACCAATTACGACAGCCTGCTCGGCTATTATCAGATCGGCGTCGAGGACGGCGTTGTGCTCGAAGACGACACCGGACGCTATTATCAGTACCAGGCTTATCTGCTGCCGGTAATTGCCCAGGATGACGTCACCGCTGATATTACCAACAACTATGTCATGTCAGCCTTTTCACAGAGCCTGACCATCCCGGATTCCGAGGTCGACGGCTATACGATCACACCGCTTCTGACAACCTCTGAAAATGCGTATATCCATACGGATGTGCAGGATGAGGCGGCACTGGAGAGAACAGACAGCGAAAGTACCGGTACATATAATGTAGGTGTGAAATCCGTAAAGACCAATGAGGACGGCTCGACTTCAACGGCGATTGTCTACTCCTCGCTGTTTATCTTTGATGAACAGGCCAATGCGATGGTTTCCGGCTCGAACAACTCGCTTTTCAAGGGTTCTGTCGCAGCGGTGACAGACAGCCAGGATGCCGTCTCGATTGACGCGAAGACGATTTCCAACAATTATCTCACGATATCGGCCGGCACCGCTTCCAGACTGACGATTATTTTCACGGGCATCATTCCTGTGGTACTGATCGTACTGGGCATTGTGATCTGGGTAAGAAGAAGACATCAGTAAGGAGGGTGAATCAAGATGGCTAAGCAGAAAAAACAGGTCATTATACTGGCCATTATACTGGCCGCGGCACTGATTGCCTTCTTTGCCGCAAAAAAATACACGGAGAAGCAGGAGGCGGCCGAAGACAAGAGCTATACGGCCTACTCCGCAGATTCAGATGACATTCTGAAGATTACCTGTACGGGAAAGGATATCACCGGCTATACCATCAGCGATGAGTCCGGCTCCTGGACATTTGCGGATACCGGCGCGGCGGTCGACGAGGATGTCACCTCGTCCATACTGGATACGCTCGGCGGCATCGACAGCACGACATATCTGAAGGATGTCACGGACATGGATCAGTACGGCATCAATGACCCGCAGATGACGGTGACGGTGACCGACAAGGACGGCAATGAGACGACGCTGACGTTCGGCGATTACAATTCGGTAACCGGAGAGTATTACCTGCGGATCGACGACCAGAATATTCTCTACGGCGCATCCGAATCCGATTATCAGGCGCTCGCAAAGAACGCGGAAGACATGGCTGCACCGGAAGAGACGGAGACAGACACCGAAGCGGCACAGACAGAAACAGAGGCAGCGGAAACGGAGACAGAAACGGCTGCACAGTCTCAGTAAGTGAACTTTTTTCAGAGCAATATTGACAGTATCGTTAATTTGAAATACATTATATGTTAGGTTTTTATTAAGACTGTTATATTTGAGTGAAACAAGGGTTTTACGTCTTTCCGGTCCCGCGGGACCGGGGAGGGTAAAGCCCATATAATGGTGTAAATTCGAAAAATTGAAAAGAGCCAACGGCTCAGCCTTTAGGTATAATGGTAATCACGACATCAACATAATACCGAA
>OMWM01000043.1 GCA_900314775.1 uncultured Eubacteriales bacterium
ATCAATGTCAAGACGCTTGCAGCCAGACTCGGATGCTCTACGCAGCCGATCTATCTTTCTTTCCGGAATATGGACGATCTGCGGCAGGCAATCGCGAATGCTGCTGTCCAGGAATTTGTCAGCTTCATGCATGAAGACAATGAACATGCAGCTCACCTTTATGGTATGGGCTATATCCGCTTCGCGCAGGAACATGCAAATCTTTTCCGTTTTCTGTTTATGAGAGAAAACGCCTATACGGAAATGAAAAATGCACTCTCGCCGATCATTGAAACAGCTGTGCAGAATCTGATGTCCGAATATGGCTGTTCACATGAAAAAGCGGAATGGATTCATGATCAGCTCTGGATGCACTCACACGGAATTGCTTCCATGATTGCAGCAGGTTTCTGTGACTGGGATATGGAAAAAGTTTCCAGAATGGTTAAGGAGGCTCAGGATAATGTTTTTCAGCAATAAGGATCTGCGGGATCTGATTATCCCGCTTTTTGTCGAGCAGTTTCTTCTGCTGCTTGTGGGAATGGCAGATACTTTCGTTGTAAGCTACGCCGGTGACGCTGCAGTCTCCGGCGTTTCTCTTGTCAATTCTTTTAACACCGTGTTTGTTTTCCTGTTTACCGCTCTGTCCAGCGGCGGCGCTGTTATCATCAGCCAGTACATCGGATGCGGAAACAATAAGGCCGCAAGCCGGGCATCCGGCCAGCTTCTTATGATATCGACCGTATTTTCAGTTATTGTTGCTGCGCTCTGCCTGATTTTCCAGCATCCGCTGCTCCGCGGCCTCTTCGGCAGCGTCGATGACGATGTAATGCAGGCCTGCATTACCTACCTGCGGATCACCGCTCTCTCCTTCCCGCCTCTGGCAATCTATGATGCGGGCGCAGCCCTCTGCCGCAGCATCGGACATACAAAAGCAACCATGAACATTTCCATCGTCGCCAACATTATCAATATCGCAGGCAACTGCATCGGCGTCTTCGTACTGCACGCAGGCGTAGCTGGCGTGGCATGGCCTTCGTTCATTTCAAGAACAATTTCGGCAGCGGCCGTTACCATTTACTGTTTTTCACCGAAACTGCCGGTAAGCTATCATACAGACTCCATCTTTGGATGGCAAAGAAATCTTCTCCGTAAAATCATGTATGTCGCCATTCCAAATGGTGTTGAAAACGGTGTTCATCAGCTCGTCAAGGTTGCACTGAGCTCCATGGTCGCCCTTTTCGGCACCTATCAGATCGCAGCAAACGGCGTCGCGCAGAGTATCTGGTCGCTCGCATCGCTGATGGGACTTGCGATGGCTCCTGTCTACACTACGGTAATCGGGCAGTGCATGGGCGCCGGCGATATAAACCAGGCGGACTATTATTTCAAAAAGCTGGATAAAATTTCCTTTATCCTGTCGATTGCCTGGAACGCTCTGGTTCTGGCACTGACACCGCTGCTGCTGAAATTTTTCGCGATCTCTCCGCAGGCAAAGTCGCTGGTCTTCTGGCTTGTTCTGATCAATAATATCATGAACGGAATCGCCTATCCGTTTGCCGGCCCGCTGGGCAACGGTCTGCGTGCCGCCGGCGATATCCGCTTTACCATGATCGTATCGATCAGCCTGACAATCGGCGCAAGACTGTTCTTCTCTGCTTTATTCGGTCTTTGGCTGAATATGGGGGTAATCGGCATTGCATTCGGCATGGGAATCGATCTGTTCATCCGCGGCGCTATCTTCTATGCACGGTATCGCTCAAAGAAATGGACAAAATTCAAACTCATCTGAATGCTCTTCATGAAAAAAAGGGAGTCCATGTTTGATGTGGATTCCCTTTTTTCGTTCTGCTGTTTTTCAGTTTTCAAAGAATCGTCTGTACCAGTCCGAATCGATCAGCTTTGCCGTCCGTCCCTGTATCAGCTTGTAGCTGAAATAGAAACCATTCGAAGCAATTTCCAGCAGTCCAAGTTCTTCAAACACCTTGCAGACCATCAGCATACGGCACCCGACTTCATCATCATCGACCAGGAATCTGCCTTCTCCAGGCGATTTCTGCTGCACACTGACTGTCACCAGACGGCGATAAATGTCATTGCAGTCCTTTTTTTTCAGTTTCCCGTACTTCCTGCAGTATTCGCTGCTGCACTTCGCAAAGCCATCGGTCAGGAAACGAAGGCCAAAAGCCTGGGCACAGGCGGGCGCTTCCAGCTGCTCTGCCGGATGCAGATCCTGAATCATCAGCTGCGGCTTTTCCAATCCGGCAAATTCATCGACCTGCACATAACCGATCACAGATACACGGCTGCCCGGCTGATAATAATAACTGTAATCTCCGCAGCGAAATCCGACTGCTGTCAGTTCATCGACTCCATCGTACAATTTGATTCTGATCGTCTCCCTGTCTTTCCCGATCCGGCTGATCTCACGGATCACACCGGCAGTGACAAAATACGGCTGCGGCATTTCCGCGCCGGTCGGTTCAAATTTCTCTGCATTTCGAATCATCCCGACAGTAATGTCTGACGGGCGCACCGCAACTTCTGCCGTCAAGGTCGGCACCATCATCTGCGCATCCGTGTGCTCTCTTGTATATTCATTAATGCGCCGTGTAAACTCCGGTATATCTTTTGTGTATAGCGTAAGTCCGGCTGCAGCGGCATGCCCGCCGAATTTGATCAGAAGATCGCTGCAGGATAACAGTGCTTCATACAGATTCAGGCCGTCGATGCTCCGTCCGGAACCGGTTGCCGTATCTCCCTCAATACTCAGAACCACATTCGGCCGATAATACAGATCCCGCACTCTGGATGAAACAATACCGACAACGCCTTTATGCCAGCCTTCACCGGCCGCTACAAGAAAATACTGCGAAGCCGGATTGCCGGCATTTTCAAGGTTCTGTACTGCCTCATCCAGAATAAGCTGTTCAATATTTTTCCTTTCCTGATTTTCCCGGTCAAGCTCAGCGGCCAGTGCCGCGGCTTTTAGCGCACTGTCCGCTGTCAGAAGTTCGACGCCGCGTCTGGCGCTGCCCAGCCTGCCTGCCGCATTGAGCCGCGGACCGGCTCCGAATCCGATATAATCCGCACCGATCTTTTTATCGAAATGATACCCGGATACCTCCATCAGTTTCCGCACACCGATATTTTCGGTATTGCGTATGATCTTAAGACCTGCGGATGTGATAATTCTGTTTTCGCCTGTCAGCGGCACCACATCTGCGATTGTACCGATCGCAGCGATCTCCAGATAGCGGTTTAAGTCAATGCTGTCTCCTCTGCGCTCCGACAAAGCCTGCACCAGCTTCAAAGCGACGCCGCAGCCGGCAAGATAACGATACGGATATGTCTCGTCTTTTCTTTTGGCATCAACAACCGCATCCGCCTCCGGCAGCTCAGCCGGGCACTCATGGTGATCTGTCACCACAATTTTCATGCCCAGCTCATGAGCAAGGCGGCAGCAATCCATACCGGAAATACCGGTATCCACGGTAACCATGAGCTTTGTGCCGCCCGCCGCGATTTTCCTGACAGCCTTTTTATTCAGTCCGTATCCTTCCTTCATTCTGTCTGGAAGATAATACTGCACATTTACGCCGATCGAAGTGAAATATAAAAGCAATATACTGGTGGCCGTCATGCCATCCGCGTCATAATCCCCATAGATCGTAATTATCTCCCTGGCATTAACCGCTTCATCGATCAGTGCGGCGGCCCGGTCCATCTCTTTCATCAAATATGGATCGTGCATATCCGCCGTGTCCGGCTCAAAAAACTTCTGCGCCTGCTGTACGTCTGTAATGCCGCGCTCAATAAGAAGTCCGGCAATTTCTTCCGGAATATCCAGTTCCAGAGCCAGCTGCTCCGCCAGCGAGCGGTCATACGTATTGCGCATTATCCACCTGTAAGATGCAGGTATCATATATTTCCACCTTTCATACTATTTAAAAAGATACTGCCGCAGCGCCTGTGAGACGTCTGCGGCAGTAATTCTGAATATGCCCGTTAAGGCTTTTATCATTTGCTGGCTTTTGCTTTTGCTTTCTTCTGCTTCGGAGCTTTGCGGTCCTTTCTGCTGCCATGACGGAACAGGCACCAGAAATTGCCTGCCAGGAATACAGATGAGAACGTACCGGCAATAATACCGGCCATCATCGGCAGGGCAAATTCACGAATTGAAGAAACGCCCATAATGAACAGAATCAGGACCATGATCAAAGTCGTGAGCGAAGTATTGATGCTTCGTGTAAGCGTCTGGCTGACGCTGACATTCATCAGTTCCTCATTGCTGCTCCGTGTCATGATCTTACGATTCTCACGTACACGGTCAAATACAACGATGGAGTCGTTGATCGAATAACCTACGATCGTAAGCATGCAGGCAATAAAGGTTGTGCCGACCGAAATCCGTCCGACTGCATAGACAGCCAGAACGACAAGGACATCGTGCAGCAGTGCCAGAATACAGCTTGCGCCGATCGCAAGATCCTGGAAACGGATCCAGATATAAATCAGGATGCAGATACCGGCAATAACGACAGACATGAATGCGTCGCTTCGCATCTCACTGCTGACAGATGCACCGATATTCTCCTCTGTAATCGCCTCATCGGCATCAATGCCGTACTGATCTGCCAGTGCATCCTTGACAGCTGTTCGTTTATCCGCATCCAGCAGCGGCGTCTTGATAACAACCTGATTGGTTCCGGTAACCGCCTGGAACTGTACATCCGTTGTACCGCCGTACTCCTCAAACAGAGAAGTCAGCTTCTCTTCATCCTCACCAGGAATTTCCAGTTTATCATTGAACGTTACTGTCATAGCAGTACCGCCTGTGAAATCCAGACTGTAATTCAGCACACCGTCTCCCTGCGACGAATGCACGCCCATGGCAATAAATCCGCTGCAGATCACTGCGATGGCAACCGGGAAAACGACCTTTCTGAATTTGCTGAACGGGAAAATCTTCTGAATCATCAGATGGCCGAAATACTTCTTATCCTTCATGCCCAGTCCGTAAAACGCCATAACCAGAAGTCTGGTAATAATCAGCGCTGTGAACATGGAAAGAAGAATACCCAGTGTCAGGGTAATGGCAAAACCGCGAATCGTACCGGTTCCGTTTGCATAAAGAATCGCAGCGGCAATCAGTGTTGTGATATTGCCATCGAGTACGGCGGAAAGGGCCTTGCGGAAACCGTTTTTAATAGCTTCCTGTACAGACTTGCCGTCCCGGATCTCCTCACGTATTCGCGTAAAGATAATGACGTTCGCATCGACGGCCATACCGATTGTCAGTATGATACCGGCCATGCCAGGCAGCGTCAGCGTTATATCCAGGCCATTCAGGAAACACAAGGTAGCCAGCGCATACTGAATCAGTGCGATACCGGCTGCCAGACCCGGCAGTCCATAGTAGATCACCATAAACAGGAAGACAATGCAAAGGCCGATGACACCGGCCTTCAGGCTCGTCGATACGGCTTCAGAACCAAGCTTTGCACTGACAACCTTGGAACTTGTCTCAGTAAGATCAAGCTTCAGTGCACCAGCTCTGATTGTAGTCGCCAGTGAATTCGCAGAATCATAGGTGAAGTTGCCTTCGATTACCGCCTGACCATCAGTGATGGCCTGATTAACCGTCGGGGAACTGATGATCTCACCATCGTAGATGATATAGATCGGTTTGCCGACATTGCGGGATGTCGCATCCGCAAATTTCTGTGCACCTTCGCTGTTAAAATCCAATGCTACGACATATTCCTGATTGCCGTAATCATCCTGCTGTGTCTTAACCTCGGCGCCGTCAATATCATCACCATTGACTACCTCATAGTAGCCATCCATGATCTCTTCACCGGTCGTCTCATCGTTCTGCTCTTCGCAGAAATAAATCGTACCAGGATTGCCGAGATCCTCCAGAATCTCTTCGGCATTGTAGACACCAGGAATATCCACGTTGATGCTGTTGGATCCCTGCTGATATACTTCAGCCTCTGTACTCCAGGCCTCTACTCTCTGCTGCAGCTTGTAAATGGTATCACTCATATCTTCCGCAGACGGATTTTCTTCATTCGCCTGGTAAGTGATATTAACACCGCCGGCCAGATCAAGACCAAGCTTGATATTGGAAGCCTTGCCCTGATGCTTGCTGCCGAAGCCGATCGTCGCAACCAGTCCGCAGCATAAAGTAAAGGCCAGAATCGCGATCAGAACAATCGCACTGGTTTTCTTACTCTTCATTATCCTCTTCTCCTTCAGAATCTGCCAAAGCAGCTTTAATCATGATTGCACACTCCACCCTCTTGCGCATCAGTTCACAGCCGATATGATACGTGCCGTTAATGGAATGCGTGAAATTCCATGCATTCGCGCTGCATCCTCCGCTGCAGTAATATTTTGCAAAGCAGTCAGCACATTCACTGCGTGCATAAACATTGCAGCTTTTGAATTCATCGCGGATATCTGTCCGGACAATGCCATCTCTGACGTTGCCCATCAGGAATTCCTGCTGTCCTACAAACTGATGGCATGGATAAAGGTCACCCCATGGCGTTACCGCCAGATACTCGGTGCCGGATCCACAGCCCGCCAGCCGTTTGTAAACGCAGGGACCGCCTTCCAGATCTATCATAAAGTGGTAGAAGTTAAAACCTCTTCCCTCTTTTTCTCTTCTGACCATTTCCCTTGCAAGCTTGTCATATTCATCCAGAAGTTCGGGAATATCTTCTTCCCGCAGTGCATAGTCAGCCTCCGGCGGAGCCACAACCGGCTCTACGGAAATCTGTTTGAATCCCTCGTCAGCAAGACTCAGCACATCTGCCGCGAAATCCTTATTGTAACGCGTAAATGTGCCGCGGACATAATAATTGTCCTGATGACGGCTCTCAGCAAACTTTTTAAATTTCGGCATTATGAGATCGTAGCTGCCTCTTCCGTTCCGGAAAGGACGCATGCGATCATGCACCTGCGGTCTGCCGTCCACACTGAGAACGACATTGGACATCTCACGATTGCAGAAATCCATGATCTCGTCGTTAAGCAGAACGCCATTGGTCGTGAGGGTGAAACGGAAATTCTTATTGTATTTCTTCTCCTGCTCACGGCCGTAAAGGACAAGCTGCTTTACCACATCCCAGTTCATGAGCGGTTCACCGCCGAAAAAGTCCACTTCCAGATTGCGCCTTGTGCCCGACGAACGGATCAGAAAATCAAGAGCCTGGCGGCCGACTTCAAAACTCATCAGTTCCCGATGCCCATGGTATTCGCCCTCTCCGGCAAAGCAGTACCGGCAGGCAAGATTGCAGTCATGCGCAATGTGCAGGCAAAGAGCCTTGACAACCGTCTTACGATTCTTAAAGTCAATAACGGCGTCTTTATAATCATCTTTGGTAAAAAGCTGCTCATCATCACGCAGGGCTTTTACTTCTTCAATTCCTTCCCGGATATCTTCCATACTATAGCGATCTGAAAGTTCTGCCGCAATCGCATCCTCATCATGGTCCTCAAACAGACTGATTATGTCATATACCACATCATCAACGACATGAATGGCACCGCTGTTGATATCCATGACGATATTATATCCGTTATTTTTATACTGATGTATCAAATGTAAAGCTCCTAACATATAACAAGCAGCGATTTAGATCTGCTAAAACGCTGCTCGTAAATATTTCTTATCGTATCAGCAAATGATATACCTGAAAATCATTATTTATGATGTTCGCAGGTCTGATTGCCAACTGTGCAGGATGTCTTGCATGCAGACTGGCAGGAAGTCTGGCACTCACCGCATCCGCTGTTCTTCATGTTCTTTCTCATGGTTCCTTCATTGAGAGATTTTATATGTTTCATAGGTAGGTCCTCCTTTGCTTGATCATATTTTACAGCTTGCAATATTATACCATATGCCGCCTTTGCGTGACAAGTTTTTTTAAATACTCTTCATAATGCGGCTATCGACTTTTAATACATTTCGATATAAAATAATAGTAATTATCACGGGAGGTGTAAATTTGGACATAATAGACCTTCATACGCATTCTGATTATTCAGATGGCAGCATGTCCCCGGAAGAGGTGATCGATGCTGCTTCCAAAGCCGGTCTGCGTGCTGTCGCACTGACAGACCATGAAACGGCGGCAGGAACGGCAAGAGCTGCACAGGCCGCTGCCGGATATGGGATCGAACTTGTGCGCGGCATCGAACTGTCGACAGAACAGAATCAGATAGAATATCATATTGTAGGTCTCGATATCGACCCCGATAACCCCTATCTGAACCAGGAGCTGCAGATCATTTCCCGGAAACGGCAGGAGCGCAATCGCCGAATGATTGAACTGCTCAGGCAGGGCGGCTACGATATCACAGACGCCTTTGAGAATAGAGCCGGCCGCGTGATTACGCGTGCGAACATCAGCCGCGCGCTGATCAGCAAAGGGTACGCATCCTCCGTACCGGATGCATTTCAGCGGCTGATCGGAACCGGTAAGCCATTTTACATACATGGAGAACGCATAACACCGGAGCATGCCATCGAGATGATCCATGCAGCCGGCGGCATTGCCGTTCTTGCTCACCCGATGAAATATAAAATCACACATGAAGAACTCGAGACGGAAATAGCTCGTTTCAAAGACTGCGGACTCGACGGCATTGAAGTATACTATTCCCTTCATTCTCCGGAAGAGACAGAATACGTAGCCAGTCTGGCGGAGAAATATCATCTTGCACCTTCCGGCGGATCCGACTTCCACGGAATCAACAAACCGCATATCCGGATAGGACGGGGGCTCGGAAATCTAAGTATACCGTACAGCGTACTGGAAAACCTGCGCGCATCCGTCAGCCGGCAATCGAACGCAATATAACAGAATTGTGCTGACCGTTTCGACAGATTATACTGCGGCAGTTTTTGCTGCAGGTAATCTGTTTTTTTATTTTGCAGCCATGTCTGCGAGGACACAGGCCAAAAGATGTAAATACTATGTTAATATAAAATTACAGGTTATTAAATTACAGTATCCGCTATTGTTTTATCGCATTATTCTTTTATAATATTAATGATTCATCTGAATCGGGCAATTCAATCGGGCGATTGAAAACATAAATTGTCAGGGGATGATTTTTTGTACGGAATTATCGATATCGGATCGAATAATATCCGTCTTGTAATTTATAAAACAGACGAATCGAAGATACTCACGGTGATCAATACGAAAATAAATGCATCACTTGCCGGCTACATCAATGCGGACCGGAAGCTTACTCGTAAGGGTATCAGAAAGGCAGCTGAATCCATTAACAGCCTGAATCATATCGCCGACAATTTCAATCTGGATCAGCTGTACGTATTCGCTACGGCAGTTCTGCATAACATCACGAACCGTGATGAAGCTGTGCAGGCAATAGAAGACGCCACAGGCCTTCATGTTGTCGTACTGAGCGGTGCTGAAAAAGCGGTATTCGGCTACTATGGACTGGCCAATGAATACAGAGACAGAATCGACAGCATCGATCATGATGCACAGGCCAGACTGCACAGCGGGCTCATCATCGATATCGGCGGAAGCAGCACCGAAATCGTTTTTTATGAGCAGGACAAGATCCGCTGGGCACGGTCCATGCCGATCGGCTCCCTGAATCTGTTCAGACGTTATGTGAATGATATCGTACCGGATCTGAAAGAGCTGACGGCCATCAAGAAAGCAGTCCGCCAGCAGGTGCAGCGGCTGAATATGCTGCCGTTTCCATCCTCGGATATTATCATATGTGAAGGCGGAACGGCCGGTGGATTTCTGCGTCTGCTGAAAACCCTGTACCCGAATCAGGTAACGGACGATATATACAGTGCTGATTATCTGAATAAATATATTCAGTTTTATAAAAATGACCGCCGCAAATGCGTGCGGCAGATTCTGATGACCTGTCCGGACAGGATTCATACCCTGCTGCCCGGCATAATGATTCTGAAAGAGGTCATCCGTTTATTTGACTGTAAAAGCGTACTGACCATAAGCAATGGCGTTCGCGAAGGATATTTAATGCATATGCTGAAAGTAGAGGAGGCACAGCATGAGTAAAAAAGACCCAACAACACACTATATGCAGAATCGTGAGCTCTCTTGGCTCCGTTTTAATGAACGTGTCATGGACGAAGCCCAGGACAGTTCAGTTCCGCTGCTCGAAAGACTGCGTTTTCTGACTATTTTTACAACCAATCTTGATGAATTTTTCATGGTGCGTGTCGGCAGCCTGATTGACATGCTCCCGCTCGGTGAAGATTCAAGAGATAATAAATCATTTATGACCGCAGAAGAACAGCTGCACGCCGTTTACCAGGCAGTTCGTCCGTTATACGAAAAACGTGACCGCCTGTTTGAAGATCTTGAGAAAAAGCTTCGCGCCGAGGGCATTTTCAAGGTCACCTTCCAGGAACTGGATGTCAAGGATCAGGAATATCTTATCAATTTCTTCTCGAATAACATTCTTCCTGTTCTGCAGCCGCTGATCATCGATGCACATCATCCATTCCCGCATCTGATCAACAAAGGCATCGAAATTGCCGTACTGCTCGGAAATGCCAAGGAGAAGGAGAAGTATGCTATTCTTCCGGTTCCTGCTACTCTTCCGGAGATCATCTATATTCCTGGCAACGATATCCGCTACATTTCTACAGAAGATCTGCTTTATGAACTGACTGATATTGTTTTCGATACCTATGATGTACAGGAAAAAGTCATCATCAGTATCACTCGTAATGCAGATATCAACGCAGAAGATGAGGATATCGAACTGAGCGGCGATTTCCGTACCGCCATGGAGCAGATGCTCAAAGAAAGAAAGAGACTTGCCCCGCTGCGTCTTGAAATGACAAATGGTACAAGCAATAAAATCTACCGTTTTCTCAAGGAAAAGCTCAAACTCGAGGACAATCAGATTTTCTTCAGCAAGGCGCCGCTGCGCATGAACTATGCTTATCCGCTGGGAGATAAACTGAGTGAATCACAGAAGAAGACCATGCTCTATCCGGAATACGAACCGGCATGGCCGGCGAATATCAATCCGCACGAATCCATGTTCGCGCAGATTAACCGTCACGATATACTGCTGTCCTATCCATATGACTCCATGGGGCCTTTCCTGAAGCTTGTTGACGATGCTTCCAAGGATGATAACGTAATCGCTATCGATATCACGATTTACCGTCTCGCAAAGCAGAGCCAGCTGGCCCAGAGCCTGATCCGTGCGGCAGAGAACGGCAAAGATGTCACCGTCCTGATTGAACTGCGTGCAAGATTTGATGAGCAGAATAACATTGTCTGGGCACGTAAACTTGAACAGGCCTGCTGTCACGTGATCTACGGTCTTGTGGGGCTGAAAACCCACAGCAAAATCACACTGGTCGTTCGCCGGGAAAAAGACGGCATTCGACGTTATGTTCATCTTGGCACCGGAAACTACAACGACTCCACAGCCAGGCTGTATACTGATATGGGAATGTTCACCTGTAAATCCCCTTATGGAGAAGATGCCACTGCGGTCTTCAATATGCTTTCGGGATATTCCGAGCCGCTCGGCTGGAACAAGTTGACTCTGGCTCCCTACTGGCTCCGCGACAAATTTCTCTCTCTCATCCAGAGAGAAAAAGAAAATGCCCTCAACAAAAAACCGGCTCACATTATCGCAAAAATGAATTCTCTGTGTGATCCCGGAATCATGGAGTCTCTGTACAGTGCTTCTCTGGCCGGTGTCCGAATCGACCTGATTGTCCGGGGAATCTGCTGTCTGCGTGCCGGAATGGACTGCGAGCTGCCGGACGGCAGTGCGTTCGGAGAGGCGGAATTCCGGCAGATACTGGAGCAGGAGGCGAGGCGGGCGGAAGAAGGTTTGCGCGCCGATGCGACAGGCACGGAGCAGGCGGAAGGCGCACGGCGGGGAGCAAAACAGGCGGCGTGTGCCGCGGAAACATCCAACTGCGCGGATCTGCAGGCGCTGGATCAGGCGGTGCTGCGTATTCTCACGGCAAAATTCCGCATGGGCCTCTTTGAACATCCGTACCCGCTGGAGGGCGACGCGCTGACAAAGGCGTTCCACCAGGACGAGGACGAAGAAACCACTCTGCAGTCCGCACGGGAGTCGCTGGTACTGCTCCGCAATGACGGCGTGCTGCCGCTGCGGGAAGAAAGAGTGAATGCGGCACAGGGCACCAGGATGAAGATTGCGCTCATCGGACCGCATGCGGCCAGCGCGAGAGCATTCTTCGGCGGATACACGCATCTGTCCATGGTCGAGGCGATCCATGCGGTCGCCAATTCGACGGCCGGCGTCGGCGCATCCGGCAGCACGGAGGGCAAGGAATTCCTGCATGTGCCGGGAACGCAGATTCAGAGTGACGAGACGCCGGAATTCGAGGCGCTGCTTGACTGGATCAAGCCCGGATGCCCGAGTCTGCTGGAGCAGCTGCGCTGTGATCTGCCGGAGGCCGACATCCGGTATGCGCACGGATACTATATTGCCGGGGATGATGAGAGCGGCTTTGAGGAGGCACTCAAAATCTGCGCGGACGCGGATGTCATCCTGCTGACGCTGGGCGGAAAGCACGGCTCCTGCTCGGTGGCATCGATGGGAGAGGGCGTCGATGCCGCGGATATCAATCTGCCTGCGGCGCAGGACGCATTCATGAGGAAGGCACACGCGCTCGGCAAGCCGATGATCGGCCTTCATTTCAACGGGCGCCCGATCTCGAGCGACACCGCGGATGCCTGTCTCGACGCTATCCTGGAGTGCTGGAATCCCTCGGAGATGGGAGCAAGGGCGATCTCGGAGGTGCTGCGGGGCGTCATCGACCCGTCGGGAAGAATGCCTGTGACCACTGCGCGCAGCGCCGGGCAGATCCCGATTTATTACAATCACCCGAATGGTTCGTCCTGGCATCAGGGGGACAGCATCGGATTCCGCAATTATGTCGATCTGTCTCACCTGCCCAGATATTATTTTGGCGAGGGTCTGTCCTATACGACGTTTGCCTATTCAGATCTGGTCGTCCGGGCAGAAGATGACCCGGACCAGAATGAGAATCGGGCGGACGGGAGGGAGATCTCTGTCGATCCGTTCGGAACGGTCGGCATTTCCTGCCGGGTAAGGAATACCGGGGACCGGGACGGCACGGAGGTGGTGCAGCTCTATCTGCAGGATGTCTATGCCTCTATGACGAGACCGGTGATGGAGCTTGCAGGTTTCTGCCGTGTGGCGCTGAAGGCGGGCGAGGAGCGTCTCGTCACATTCTCCGTGGCGCCTTCACAGACCGCGTTTTTCGGTGCGGACGGCGCATGGCGGATTGAAAAGGGAGCGGTCAATGTGCTGATTGGACACGCCTCCAATGACATCCGCTTGCGGGGAAGCTTTGCGATCAGCCGCACGGCGCGCATCGAAGGGCATGACCGGAAATTCTATGCGCTGGGGAGGGTATGATGAAGCTGAGGGAAGGAGCGGATCTGATCTTTTTTATCAAGACCATATCTCCTGAATTTCTTTGCCGGGTCCAATATCGTGCTTCTGTTGATCGCGGCAATGCGGAGACAGGTGCTGACTGAACGTTGTCTGGGAAGCAGCGGCAGAGGAGCTGGTATTGACCCGACCAACCGGGCAATATGGAAGAAGGGAACGGCCTGAAGCAACACCGGGTATTGCGTCATAGTCGGTATCGAAAAGCGCTGAAGGAAATAAGAGAAAACAGAAGCGACTTGTGTATCCCTACAGTATGTCTATGTCCCGCGGCATACTGCGGGGATTTTGCTGTACACTGAATAAAGAGAATGAATAGGAATGCTGCATTTGAATGACATTGCCGCCGACGGGGCAGGGTTAAGCCGGTATCAGTGGGCAGAAAAGGGGGACGAGGATGGGAGCAGTAGCTGTTCAGGAGAGAATGCGGCTGGTGGCCGGAGAATTATCCTGCCTTGGCATCGGCACATGGTGCTTTGGCAGAAAAGGAAATCTGTTTTATTCCACATGCACTCAGGAGAAGGAACTTCTCCCTCTGCTCCAGGTCGGCGTTCTGGACCGGATTGTCAGAGAAGTGCCGGAACAGAAGGGGCCTAAGCTGCTCAGCGACGCGCTGGGGCTTCTGTGGTGTGCGGAGAATGTCCCGATCCAGGAGGGCGGGGCACTGCTGATTGTCTTCGGGCCGGTTTGCTACAGCGAGGTGACCCTCCGGAGCCTCGAGGAGAGACTTCGGGAGATGGAAGTGTCCATCGAAATCAAGAGTCCGCTGTTCCGGGTATTCCGACAGATTCCGGTTCTCAGTACGGGGGAGATTCAGCGGCTTGCCGCGATGTTTCATTTTATGATGACGGAGGAACGGACAGGGGGAGAGACTGTATGGGATCATGCCGGGCAGGCCCTGCCGGAGAAACAGTTGGCTCAGGAGGAGCCGGAGGAGCTTGCGGAGGATCGAAATGCCTATGCGGAGGAGATGATTCTCGGCACAATCCGGGAGGGCACCCCGGACTATCGGAGGATCATCAGCGAGAGCGGTGTCCTGGGAAATGATCTGATTTCCAAGTCAGGGAATCCGCTCCGCGATGCGAAGAACAGTCTGATCGTTTTCAGCACCCTGTGTGCCAAAGCGGCAGTCGAGGGAGGAGTTCCCGCCAGCAGAGCGAGAGACCTCCGGTGCTCCTATATCAGTGGATTTGAAACCTGCCGGACCATCAATGAGCTGGTACAGGCCGGGGA
>OMWM01000085.1 GCA_900314775.1 uncultured Eubacteriales bacterium
AGAAGTAAGACCCCTTGAAGACTACGAGGTAGATAGGGCAGAGGTGTAAGGGAAGCAATTTTCTAAGCTGACTGTCACTAATTGGTCGAGGGCTTGACCTGAGGAGCATTTGCATAAAGCAAACACGGAACGATATGGAATCGAACCGCAGGAATGAATGCAAATGTGAGGTCTATGATCGGATGGAAAGACGATAGGTTCTGTTTGAGATAGTTTCTTAATATGCTGTCGGTACATGATTTTGAAATTCAAGGTCTGCTTGAGCAGCCTTTTTATATATACAATCCTTTATGGATTGCTTTTATGGCCCAGTGGCTCAGTTGGTTAGAGCGCCGCCCTGTCACGGCGGAGGTCAAGAGTTCAAGTCTCTTCTGGGTCGTTTTCTTATGGAATCTTAGCTCAGCTGGGAGAGCATCTGCCTTACAAGCAGAGGGTCACAGGTTCGAGCCCTGTAGGTTCCATAGGTGCCGATGTGGCTCAATTGGCAGAGCAGCTGATTTGTAATCAGCAGGTTAACGGTTCGAGTCCGCTCATCGGCTTTTATGGATGGATTCCCGAGTGGCCAAAGGGGGCAGACTGTAAATCTGCTATCACTGATTTCGGTGGTTCGAATCCACCTCCATCCATTTAATTTTATATAGCGGGGTGGAGCAATTGGTAGCTCGTCGGGCTCATAACCCGAAGGTTGTTGGTTCAAGTCCAGTCCCCGCAACGCAAGATAATGCATCGTTAGATGCATTATTTTTTTGCTTAAAACAGGGCAGATACATTTGCATAAGGAACGGCAGTAGACAGGCGGTCGTTTTTATGCTTTATTATAAAGATAAGAAAGCGGAAAGGACCAGCTTATGGAGATTAAAATCAGACGTTTGACGAAGACAGCGAAGATACCGACGCGGGGCAGTGCTTTTGCAGCCGGCTATGATATCTATGCAGACATTTCGCAGCCGCTGCATGTGCAGCCAGGACAGATCGTGAAGATTCCGACGGGCATCATGATGGAGATACCGCATGGGTATTTCGGTGCCGTGTACGCAAGAAGCGGACTGGCCGTTCGGGAAGGGCTGCGGCCGGCCAACTGTACAGGAATTATTGATGAGGATTACCGCGGGGAATGGATGATTATCCTGCGCAACGACAGTGACGAGCAGCGCACGATCGAGCCGGGCGAACGTGTTGCCCAGCTGATTATTCAGAAGTATTACCCGGTGGAGTTTGCCGAGACGGATGCGCTCAGTGAGACAGAGCGCGGTGCCGGCGGGTTCGGGTCGACCGGCCGCAAATAGGCAGACGTACAGACAGAATTAAAGAACAGGCGGTGCTGTCCGCATTGAAAAAAGAAATGGGTAATGCTATACTTATTTTCGTTATTTAATATGAAGAAAACGTTTCGTCATGAAACGATAAGCAGACGAGGTGGAGTTATGATTGATATTAAACTGATCAGGGAAAATCCGGACAGAATCAAGAATGGCATGAAAGCGAAACAGGTTGACTGCGATGAGCTGATTGACCGTATTCTTGAGCTGGATGTGCAGAGAAGAGAGCTTCTTCAGAAGGTTGAGGGTCTCAAGGCCAAGCAGAACAAGGTAAGCAAGCAGATTCCTGCCATGAAGAAGGCCGGTGAGGATGTCAGCGCTGTCTTCAAGGAGATGGGCGAGATCAAGGGCCAGATTGCCGGCTACAATGAAGAGCTTCGCAAGGTAGAGGCTGAGTACAAGAGTGATCTTTACTGCCTGCCGAATATGCCGGATGATGATCTTCTTCCGGGCGGCAAGGAGAACAACCAGCCGCTGCGTTATTTCGGCGAGCCGAAGAAATTCGATTTCGAGCCGAAGAACCATGTTGAGCTCTGCACAGCACTTGACCTGATCGATTATGAGCGCGGCGTCAAGTTGGGCGGCAACGGCTTCTGGATTTACAAGGGCATGGGTGCCCGTCTCGAGTGGGCGCTGCTCAACTATTTCATCGAGACGCATCTCGGCGATGGCTATGAGATGATCATGCCGCCTCTTATGCTCGAGTATGAGTGCGGCCTGACAGCCGGCCAGTTCCCGAAATTTGCCGATGAGGTATACAAGATTGAGAACCCGACCGATGACCGTGTACATTATATGATTCCGACAGCAGAGGCTGCGCTGGCTTCTGTTTACAGAAATGAGATTCTGGATGAGAAGGATCTGCCGAAGAAGTTCTTCTCCTATACACCTTGCTTCCGCCGTGAGGCTGGTTCCTATCGTGCGGACGAGCGCGGTATGGTCCGCGGCCATCAGTTCAACAAGGTCGAGATGTTCCAGTACACGCTGCCGGAGAAGTCCGATGAGGCGTTTGAGGAGCTCGTTACCAAGGCAGAAAACCTTGTCAAGGGACTCGGTCTTCATTTCCGTACTGTCAAGCTGGCGGCAGGCGACTGCTCCGCTTCCATGGCGAGAACCTATGATATCGAGATCAATATTCCTTCCATGGATGGATACAAGGAAGTTTCCTCCGTCTCCAATGCGCGTGATTATCAGGCACGCCGCGGCAATATGCGTGTACGCCGTGCAGACCATTCTCTGCAGTTCATGCATACGCTGAATGGTTCCGGCCTGGCGACATCCCGTGTTCTGCCGGCAATTGTCGAGCAGAATCAGCAGGAAGACGGATCCATCGTCGTACCTGAGGTACTCAGAAAATATTTAGGCGGTATTGAAGTTATTTCAAAATAATTTTTGCAGGCGGTGATAGACAGGATGCATGATTATCTGCGAGCGATCGGTTTCAGCAGTATTCATAATAAAAAGGATATGGAGCATCTCGTGCAGCTGGTGCTCGCCAGACCGGACTCGGAGTTTGATGCGCCGAGGTGCGGACAGATGGCGGCGTTCGGCGAGAAGACGCGTGAATTCCTGCCGCATACCGGAATCGCGGTGCGCGGCGAGATCGATGACAGCGGCCGTTTTATGTATGAGTACGATTTTCCTTATATCACCGGGCAGCAGCTTTCGCTTGTGCACGACATTTCTCTGGAGAAGATGGCGGACCGCGAGGATTACACGGGTGTCGGCTATGACGTGACGAGCTACGGCGTTTCCCTCGTATTTCACATGAACAGGCTGCGGGATTACACGGACAGCATCGCTTTTCTGCGCGAGAATCAGAGCCGGGACGGCGAGACGGTTGTGATGGAGCATCTGCCGATTGCCCTTTCCGCATTGTCGATTTCGGGTACGGTTCTGCTTCCGCTTGAGCGCAGGCAGAAGAAGGAAGATGTCGGCGGCGGCGATGAGCGCAGCAGAATGATTGCGGCGGCGCGGCGCGGCGACCAGAGTGCGATCGAGAATCTGACGCTCGAGGATATCGACATGTATGCTTTAATCAGCAAGCGTCTTAAGAATGAAGATATTTTCGAGATTGTCGATACAAGCTTTATGCCGTATGGCATTTCGTGTGACCATTATTCGATTCTCGGCGATATTCTGAGCTGTCAGGAATGCATCAATCAGATCACGGGTGAATCGGTATACCAGATGACGGTGAATGCCAATGGCGTGGTTCTGGATGTGTGCATCAACAGCACGGACTTGCTGGGCGAACCGGCAGAGGGCAGACGTTTCCGCGGCATTGTCTGGCTGCAGGGATGCCGGGCGTTCTGACATAAGTAAAAACGGTGGATCGCGCAGCGGTCTGCATTTCCGGCCGGATGGCTGTGAATATGCGGATCGGTGCGGCGGCCGCTTTTTTGTGTTTTGCGGGCAATCAGGGTAGAAAAGTGCATGAATACGGCTGTTTCGACGTCTGGAAGGAAGCTAATGCTTGCAAATATATAACACAGATGTTAAACTGATTACATAAATAGGCTCTTCGGGCGTACCTGTGGGTAAAATCCGTGGCAGAAATGCCCGTTAAGCCCCTCCATTGTTAGTTTTCTGGCTCCGCTATCGGCCTGTTCGGTA
>OMWM01000056.1 GCA_900314775.1 uncultured Eubacteriales bacterium
CCTTTCGAATGTATTGCAATGAATCTCAAAGTGTCTCCGCTTCCATCTCCAGCCGGTTGCTGACGACGGTCAGGTTGCCGTTGCGGCAGCGGATTTCATCGATCATTTCCTTCTCCTGCCCCGGATCCTTCATCCGCACGGCATAGGTCAGTTCAAACATTGTGCCCAGATTTGTCGTTTTTACGGACTCCAGTTTGCAGGAAAGCAGATATCTGTCGAAAATATCCGTAAATGCTCCCGTGTAATCAAGGTCTTCCGGAATCGTGATCCGCAGGTGGTTGTCTCCCTGGTGCTTCTGCCCGAATTTTGTGAAATGCAGAAGCAGCATGACGGCCGCGCAGATCAGACAGATCAGAAAACCGTAGCCGATTTCACCCATGCCCACGGAAAGTCCGCATGCCATCGACATGAAAATCACGGTAATCTCCCGCGAAGTGCCGGGCACAGAGCGGAAACGGATCAGGCTGAAGGCGCCGAGAACGGCGATGCCGGTGCCGAGGCTGCCGTTTACCATGATGATCACGGCCTGTATGACGACCGGCAGGAGGACAATCGTGATGATAAAGTTCTGCGAATAACGTCCCGTGAACATGTACACGGCGGCGATGATAATACCGATGATAAAGGCGGCAATGATACAGATCGCGGCCTGGCTGAAAGTGATTCCGCTGAGATCGGATGCTGATTCAAAAATACTGGTAAACACGCAGTTCCTCCTTTCACACTGTAAAAGCAAAGACACGGCTCTTCTGCTTTTCTGTCTGCGGCTGCATGATCGGCGGAATCTGCGGCCGAAGCACGCACCGCTGCGGCACCGCCGCGGCGATCGCCTGGTTCAGCGCCGTTTTCTGCCTGTAGGCCTCGCCTACCTTGGAAAAGCTGACCGGCCTGATTTTCAGGTCACGCAGAATGCCCGCCATCCAGAGCGGCATCGCCGATGGAATTTTGATCTCCATGATGTAATACCCCTCCGGAAGTATGCAGCGGCCGTGGCTGCCGGCCTTCAGGTCAAGATCATAGTTTCTTGTTCTTATATTTTCATCGATCGTGACACGGAAATCACGGTCGTCTGTTTTATACATGGCAATTCTGTCATACGCGATAAAAATCTGCGGCACCGGATTGTAGAATGCGCGGAAGTAGTCGATCTCACGCAGGATCTGACTGTGCGGCCCATCATACTCACCGCTCTCCAGATACCACACCGCATCGCCGAGCGCCATCTCCTCGCGCCTCTTGTATACGATGCCCTTGTATTTCTTCTTAAGCTCGACAAATGCAGGGCTCTGATCATTTTCCGGTACGCCGTAGCAGCGAAGACGCAGCTTTTCCTTGAATTTCGGTTTCTCCATCGACCGGCTGATCGTGTCAAAATGCTCTGTGTCATAATATATATTGCAGATGGTAGACAGTCCGTACTCATCGATCTGCATGATATCCTGTACTTCCGTCATAAAACGGTCGTACTGGTCACGGTTCAGCAAATACTTCTTCTCTATTCTTCTGAAAGTACATACAGCCATTTTCCTTACCTCCTGATAGGATTATGGTACGGGATAAATGTGTAAATTATGTGTAAACTTTCTGACAAAAAACGTAATTTAAAAGGGCTCCCGGCCCATCGGCCGAAAGCCCTCCGTCTTACTTATGTATGCTGATCATACCTTGATCTTCGTCGTCGCGGTGATTGCCAGCGCGCCCGGTCCGATATGGCAGGAGATACTCAGCGAAAGCGGTGCATGAAAGATATCATGGTCAGAAAATTCATTCTTCACCTCGTCCACCCAGGCATCCACGCCAGGTCCCGGCGTATAGGAAACGGCAATATCAATATGCTTGCCATCCGGTCCGTCCGCAAAACGGTTGTCGATATCGCGGTGAATTGCGTCAATCATAATGGATTTCGCCTGCTTCAGCGTACGCGCCTTCGCAAAGGCATCGAGTTTCTCGCCCTGAATCTGCAGAACCGGCTTGATCTTCAGCAGTCCGCCGAGTGCCGCGGCAACCGGCGTGATCCGTCCGCCCTTCTTCAGATATTTCAGCGTATCTACCATAATATAGATGCTCGAATCCGGGCCGTGCTTTTCCAGACGGCGCCTGATCTCCTCTGCGGAAAGATCCGTCTCGCGGATCAGCTTCTGTGCATCCATCACTGACTGGCGCTGCGTTACGGATATACGGTGATTGTTCACGACCTGCACGCGGCCATTGTAATTCTCTGCGAGCATCTGCGCTGTCAGTACAGACCCGCTCAGTCCGCCGGACATCGGGATGTAAATCAGTGAATCATAATCCTTGAGGACCTTGTTCCAGAGACCGGTCACGCTCTCCGGTGAAGGCTGCGAAGTCGACACATCCGCGTCATTCTTCAGTTTCTCGTAAAATTCATCCTGTGTAAGATTTATATCTTCAAAATATTCTTTTCCATCGATGTCAAAGGGCATAGGCAGAACAAATACACCAAGTTCTTCCCCTTCTCGCTGCGTTATACCGCTGTTGCTGTCTGTTACAACTGCTATTTCAGCCAAAACGCCACCTCCTCATCTCTATTAAAAAAATAATAACGTAAAATTTTATTTTTTACAATACTACAATACGCGCATTTTATATATGAAGGTTTTTTATTGACAACAGATTAACATAAGTCTAAAATATTTTATCGGACTATTCAACATTTCAATACAGGGAGCATGAACATGCCAGATAATTTACAAAAAGAAATCGCCAGACGAAGAACTTTTGCCATTATTTCTCATCCGGATGCCGGTAAGACAACACTCACAGAGAAATTTCTTCTCTACGGAGGTGCCATCAACCTCGCCGGTTCCGTCAAGGGCAAGCATACTTCCAAGCATGCGGTTTCCGACTGGATGGAGATTGAGAAGCAGCGAGGCATTTCCGTCACCTCTTCCGTCATGCAGTTCGAATACCACGGCTATTGCATCAACATTCTGGATACTCCGGGACATCAGGATTTCTCGGAGGATACCTACCGTACACTGATGGCAGCGGACTCCGCCGTCATGGTCATTGATGCATCCAAGGGTGTCGAGGCACAGACCATCAAGCTTTTCAAGGTCTGCGTGATGCGGCACATTCCGATTTTCACCTTTATCAACAAGCTGGACCGTGATGCCCTGGACCCGTTCGACCTCATGGACAATATCGAATCCATTTTGGGCATTCATACCTGTCCGATCAACTGGCCGATCGGCAGCGGCCGGAATTTCAAAGGCGTCTATGACCGGCAGACCCGCCATATCCACGCTTATGCGGATCTGAGCAACGGTGAGAAGGCAGCCGAGGATATGGATCTTACGATGGACTCTCCTGATCTGAGCGATGTGCTCGGCGAGGAACATTACAGCCGGCTCTGCGACGACATCGAACTGCTCGACGGCGCCAGCGACCCGCTCGATCTGGACAAGGTGACAAAGGGTGAGCTCTCACCGGTGTTCTTCGGTTCCGCCCTGAACAATTTCGGTATCGACCTGTTTCTGAATTATTTCCTGGATATGACCGAACCGCCGCGTCCGCGTATGTCCTCTGAAGGGCCGATCGATCCATATGACGACGATTTTTCCGCTTTTGTCTTCAAGATTCAGGCAAATATGAACAAAGCCCACCGCGACCGTATCGCTTTCATGCGCATCTGCTCCGGCCGTTTTAATGCCGAGAAGGATGTATACCATGTTCAGAGCGGCCGGCGTTTCCGGCTGCAGCAGCCGCAGCAGCTGATGGCGCAGGAGCGCAAGGTCATCAATGAGGCCTATGCCGGCGACATCATCGGTGTTTTCGATCCAGGCGTATTTTCCATCGGCGATACGATCTGTATGCCGGGACACAAATTCGCTTTTGAAGGCATTCCGACCTTCGCGCCGGAGCACTTCGCGCGGGTGCGCCCGGAAGATACGATGAAGCGTAAACAGTTTGTCAAAGGTGTGTCGCAGATCGCACAGGAAGGTGCCATTCAGATTTTCCGTGAGCTGAACGCCGGTATGGAAGAGATTATCGTCGGCGTCGTCGGCGTCCTGCAGTTCGATGTTCTGACCTATCGTCTGAAAAACGAATACGGCGTCGATATCCGCATGGATATGATGCCGCACGAATACATCCGCTGGGTGGAAAACCCGCAGGAATACGATGTCTCCAGGATCATCGGTACCTCTGATATGAAGAAAATCGAAGATCTCAAGGGCAATCCGCTGCTGCTCTTCGTCCATGAATGGGCTGTGCAGTCGGTGCTCGATAAGAATAAAGGACTGAAGCTTTCAGAATTCGGACGTTCCTGATATTTTTACAGATCTCATAAACGCAGAAAAGTTCAGGTGCAGGTCCCCCAGAGGGGACCCGCCGCCTGAACTTTTCTGTTTTCTGCCGAAGCAGAAATGCAGCAGAATCATGGCATGTTCATAAAAATGGAGGTAAAACAATATGTTCTGAATAAATCAGACAGGTTATTCGACGTCAGCCAGAGCCTTCGCACCTTCCTCGCCTGTTCTGACTTTGACAACTCTCTGTACGTTATATACGAAGATCTTGCCATCGCCGATATGGCCGGTGTAAAGTGCTTTCTTAGCTGTGTCAATGACATCCTGAACAGGAATCTTCGCGACGATGACTTCTGCTTTTACCTTAGGAAGAAGGGTGGAATCAACAATCGCACCACGATACCGTTCTGTGGATCCTCTCTGAACGCCGGAGCCCATAACCTGCGTCATGGTCATGCCGGTTACGCCCAGCTCATTGAGTGCTTTCTTGAGTGTATCGAATTTAGCCAGACGGCAGATAATCGATACCTTGTAAATGCCGGTTGCGCCTTCGGCCGGTGCTGCATCGGTATTGACCTTGACTGCTGCATTGACCTGAGCCTCGCTGGCATTTTCATAAACATCCTCGCCGAGATCCGTATTTTCATTGACTTCCATGGTGTTGTCCGTGATATCGGAAATAGCAAATCCTGAATATGCAGAGGTAAGACCATGTTCATGAATATCGAGACCGTCGATCTCAACCTGAGCCGGCACTCTGAGTCCGATTGTCTTGTCGATGAGTTTGAAGACAACGAACATTACGGCCAGGGCGTAAGCCATTACGCAGATAAAGCCGAGACACTGTACGCCAAGCTGTCTTAAGCCGCCGCCGTAAAATAAACCGACACCGACGCCGTCAGCACCTGTTGAGAAGAGGCCGACTGCAATGGTTCCCCAGACACCGTTTACCATATGTACGGATACGGCACCGACAGGGTCATCGATCTTCGCCTTGTTATCGAAGAACTCTACGCTCAGCACAACGAGGAAACCGGCAACGAGACCGATAAAGAATGCACCGACCGGTGTTACGCAGTCGCAAGGCGCTGTGATCGCAACCAGTCCGGCAAGGGCTGCATTGAGTGTCATGGAGACATCCGGCTTGCCGTAACGGCACCAGGTGAAAATCATGGCGGTAACGGTTGAAACCGCTGCAGCAAGGTTGGTGTTCATAAAAGCAAGACTTGCGGTTTCTGCTGCTTCTGCTGAATCCATGGCTACTGTTGAGCCGCCGTTGAAACCGAACCAGCAGAACCAGAGAATAAATACACCCAGCGCACATGCTGTCATGTTATGACCAGGAATTGCTCTCGCGTTTCCGTCCTTGTCATACTTTCCGATACGAGGCCCGAGCATTGCAGCACCGAGACAGGCGATCACACCGCCGACCATATGTACACAGGTGCTGCCGGCGAAATCATGGAAGCCGAGGTTGGCGAGCCAGCCGCCGCCCCAGATCCAGTGTCCGCTTACAGGGTAAACAAAAAGAGAAATTGCTGCCGAGTAAACACAATAGGCTTTGAAATTTGTTCTCTCTGCCATGGAACCGGAAACAATAGTTGCCGCCGTAGCACAGAAAACAGTCTGGAAAATTACGTAGCACCATAACGGCATTGTCTGCGGAACAACACTGTTCGCAGCGGTATAGGAACCGCGGATCAGCGGATCAAAACCGCCGATGATCGGTCCGAGGCCGCCGAACATGATGCCGAAACCCACAAGCCAGTAGCACGGTGTTCCGATACAGAAGTCCATCATGTTCTTCATGAGAATGTTACCGGTATTTTTAGCTCTTGTAAGACCAGCCTCACATAACGCAAAACCGGCCTGCATGAAATAGACAAGTGCGGCACATATCAGTACCCAGGCAACTGTGTTAACATTGATATCCATTAAATCCTCTCCTTTTTGTTCCAGCCCTCCTCCGGCCGACGTCAAACCTTCAGATAAAAAAAGCGCTGATCCGACCGTATCGAATCAGCGCCCTTGCTGAATTAATTTTTATAAAAAAAGGCATTTAGATCTTGATAAATTTAAACGCCTTTGTTTATGTCTTATTTTTATCATTTATAAAGAAGCATGTCAAGTTTTAATTTATAAACAATTCCGTGTCTCTTTATATATTTTATGGAATATTTATCCAATTTCCGGCATCTGTCTGTTATTCATCATCAGCCGTAATCGCATCGGTCGCGATGATGAATCTCACGCTGCCGTCCATATCATCGGCAATACCGCTGTAGTTGGTGTAGGAAAGCGAATCCGCATCCAGATCGCCTAAAGCATTCTGGATATCCTCAAACTCGTCCAGATATTCATTCACGGTATCCGTAAGCGTATCAATGCCCTCGGACTTATATTCTTCCAGGCTGTCTGCCATTTTCTGTGCGCCGCTGTCAAGCTGTGCAATGCCATCTACAACCTGTGCACTGCCCGTCTTCAGCGTAGCTGCACCGGAAGAAAGCTGTGACATGCCATCGTTCAGCGCCGCAGAATTGCTGTCAAGCGTCGCCGTGCCGCTGGCAAGGGTTGCTGCACCGGATGCTAACTGGTTGGCACCGGATACCAGGGAAGAGGCACCGCTGTTTAACGCCGCGGAATTGGAGGTCAGCTTTGAGGTACCTGCTTCCAGCTGAGCTGCACCGTCTGCCACCTGCTGCGTACCGTCTGCCAGCTGCGATGCACCGGATTTCAGTGCGATATTGTTGTTCATGCTCTCAACACCGGTTTCCTGATCCGTCACAGCACCGACAATCTGTCCAAGGCCGGTCTTCAGACTATTCGAGCCATTTTTCAGAGAATCATCATTAGAGGTCAGCGTATTGCCGCCATCTACCAGCTGGGAAACGCCATCTGCAACACTGTCGACGCCGTTACCAACAGCTTCGGCACCAGCTGCCGCCTTCGCTGCTCCATCAGATACTGAGGAAGCACCGTCTGCCACCTGCTGTGCACCGGCTGCTGCTGTTCCGGCACCGTTTGCCAGGGCCTGTGTACCGGCTGCCGCCTGATCGGCACCGCTGCTGACAGTTCCAATGCCGTCGATCAGCTGATTCATGCCCAGATCATAACCTGCATGAAGCTGGGTGACCGCATCTGCCGTGCCATTGGCCGCTGCCTGAACACTGTTTAAAGAATTCGTCACATTGGACTTATAAGCGTCAATCTGGCTGTTGACACTATTGACACTGCTTTCTACATCATCTGCATCCGAGGATGCCGCTGATGCCGCACTCTTTGCCGCATCGGCGCTGGCAGAAGCTGAACTGCTGGCACTGTCTGCCGCACTCTTCACATCGGATACGCCTGCTGCTGCCGCGTCAAGGCTGTCCAGTGCGGAACCGGTGCTGATACCGGCTGCTGCCGATTTTACGCCTTCCACCGCACTGTTTACAGCGTCGGCTGAAGCAGATACCTGTGCATTTGCCTCGTTGGCTGCATTTAGTGCTGCATTATAAGCAGATGCATCGGCATCTGTGCCGGCTGCGCCGTAAACGCTCTCCAGAGCGGCAATCGCCTCTGCTCTGGCAGAATCGGAAATCTCATCAGAACTGATGGAATTGATCTGTGCAATTGCCGCATTCAGTGCCGCATCGCTATTGGCTGTCGTACCGGAAGCAGATGCAGCAATTGAGGAAGCGTCCGCAGTCTGTACCGAAGGAACCGCATCGGCTGCCTCCGCCACACTCGCGGCCTGCTCGCTGACACTGTTTACGGCATCTTTCGCATCGGCAATACTGCCGGAAGCACTATCTGCTGCCGAACCGGTCGTTGACGCCAGTGCCTGGGCACCGCTGCTCAGCGCATCTGCCGCATCGCTGGCATTGTCAGCTGCCTTGCGTGCGCTGGAGGAAGCATTGCCGGATACAGTGCCGATACTGTCTGTATTGGATACAGCGCTGCTGAGATCATTTGCTGAACTGGTGAGCTTACTGCTTCCTGCATTCGGATCATACTGTGAACCGGCTGCCTTGAAAGCTGTATCCATCTGTGTCTTAAAGGTATCTGCACCCTGGTCCAGACTCTGAATACCTGTCTGCAGCTGTGTGACGCCTCCCTGCAGCGTTGTCAGATTGGCCTGCAGCTGCTGAACACCTGTGCTGACAGAAGCCGCACCGTCTGCTACCTGCTTTGCACCGTCCGCTACGTCTGCCGTACCGTCCTTAAGGGCACTGCTGCCTTCTTTCAGCTGGGTGACGCCTTCCTGCAGCTGGCCGGCGCCGGCTGCCAGAGCATCTGCGCCGTCAATATAGCTGTTTATTCCGGTATCAAGCTGCTTGGCTCCTTCGTACGCGGAAGCCACACCGTCAGCGTATTCGCCGACTTTGCTGCTGAGCGTTCCCGCACCGTCTGCTGTCTGCTGTGCGCCATTCTTCAGCGTTGTAACACCGGCAGCGACTTCGCCGACACCAGCTGTATAAGTATTGATACCGTTTGCGAGTGTCTGCGCACCGCTTGCTGCGGAAGAAGTACCGCTCGCCAGTGTCTGTGCACCGGAATTAACCTGGGACACACCGTTTGTATAAGAGCTTACACCGGATGCTGCTGTATCAATACCGCTCTGCAGTTCGGAAATACCGCTGTCCATCTCGCCGTAGCTGCTGCTCAGCTGGCTTGTACCCTCTGCCAGTTCCGAGCCGCCTTCGACAAGCTGCTCAGTGGCATCTTCAAGGTCGCTCAGAGAGCTGCGAACTTCATCGAGGCTGCCGAAGCCTGAAAAATCAATATCATCAAATGCACCGGAAAGTGCAACAGTATAGGTTGAATCCAGTGAGAAATCAGTAACGTCTGCTGTAATCTCTACGGTATCTGTAATCTCGAAGTCATCAGCGTCATCTACACCGGCATCGCCTGCCTTCTGTTTCAGTGTGTCCAGATCAAGGACATCACTGAGTCCCGGGAAGCCGAATGCCAGTACAACGCTGCGGCTGCCATCGTCAATGATACGTCCGTTGTCAACGGATACATTGCTGAACTTATCTTCAGGAAGAATCAGTCCTGTCATCATCGCAAACGGCGTCGTATCTTTTCCATTTTCCAGGTTGTTCTTGTACTGAATCTTGATGGTAACCTTACCGCTCTGACCGGCCAGATCTTCCGGTGCGATCTCCTTGCCGTCCAGATAATAGGTGAACGATACATCAACCGGCAGTTTCTTGTCCGATGTGCCCTGATAATAGATGTCATTGCCATCGGCTGCCCAGGTCATATCATTGCCTGTGCCGGAGAAGGTCTCATCGCCCTTTACATTTTCAATATCCTTCAGATCCGATGCATCGCTGATGGAATCAGATTTCTCGTTATTTACAAGATGATCGGAAACGGTGATCGTGCTGACCTTGCCGTTTGCATCCGCATTGACATAGACTGTCTCTTCCTTAGAATTCTCCGTGTCCGACTCTTCTGCTGCCAGTACAGGCGATGCACCAAGAGTAGTTACGCCCATCACGGCAGCCATGCCTACTGCGGCATAAGCATTCAGATTTTTCTTTACTTTAACCTTTCTGTTTCTGTTCATGGCCTTATACCTCGCTTCTGTTATTGAATTCCACTCTCATTATTACTATCATTCATCGGCGCGTCAATCGCTGCTGGCTTTTCTTCCTTGAGTTTTTTTCTCATTTCCTCCCTGGCGGCTTTCTTCTTGCCCAGGAAGTCGATCGATGTATGTACAATGATCGGATCGAAAATCCGCAGCATACCCGGCAGTACAAAAAGTACAACCGCCGTACTGATCAGAGCGCCTCGTGCAAGCATCAGGCAGATCGACTGAATGATCTCGATATCGGAATACAGCGCAACACCGAAAGTAGCTGCGAAGAAAGAGATACCGGAAACAATAATCGATGACATACATGCCTTATGCGATATCGTCATCGCCTCATCCTTGTCGTGGCCGCGCTGCCGCTCCTTCTGGTATCGGCTGGTCAGCAGAATTGCATAGTCGACCGTCGAACCCAGCTGTACAACGCCGAGGACGATGCTCGTGATAAAGCAGATCGTCGTACCGGTGTAATACGGCACTGCCATATTGATGAAAATAGCGAACTCGATGACCAGTTCCAGGATTGCCGGCAGTGTAATCGATTTGAATACCAGCATGATGATCACAAATATGATAATCAGCGATGCCGCGGTTACATTGCGGAAATCCGTATCGGTGACATCGACCAGATCATGTGTGAGCGGCGCCTCGCCGATCAGCATGGAATCGGAATCATATTTGTCCAGAATATCATTGATCTCATCAATCTGGCTGTTGACCTCGTCCGAACCGGTGTAATACTCGGAACTTACGAAAGCCAGCGTGTAATCATCACTGTTGAACGTATCCTTGATATCATCCGGAATAATCGCCTCCGGCACGGAGGAACCGATAATCGACTGCAGGCCGAGGCAGTAGTTGACGCCGTCGACCTTGTCCACCTGCGTCAGGATATCCTTCTGATCCTTGGCGGAAAGATCACGGTCGAGCATCAGCAGATGCATACAGCCCAGATTGAAGTCATCGGTTACTTTGGTAGCTGCCACCTTCGAATCCATGGTATCCGGCAGCGAATTCGACATATCGTAATAGACATTGACATGCTGATAGCCGTACAGCGCCGGATAAATGGCAGCCAGGAAAACGACAATCCATACCTTGTAATGCTTGGTAATCCACTGGGAAGCTTTCTCGATATGTCCCAGCAGCGGTTTATGCGTTGTCTTCGTCAGCGCTTTATCAAAAACAAGCACCAGCGAAGGAAGAATCGTAATACAGCTGAGTACACCGAAAACGACACCCTTTGCCATGACAAGACCCATATCCAGACCAAGCGTGAATGTCATGAAGCACAGGGAAATGAATCCGGCAACCGTAGTAATCGAAGATCCGACAATCGAACGGAAGGTATTGGCAATCGCATGTCCCATCGCACGGTTGTTGTCTCCCGGAAAACGAAGCTTGTTCTCACGGTAGCTGCCCAGCAGGAAAATGGAATAATCCATCGTGACACCGAGCTGCAGGACCGCGGCGACGGCTTTTGTGACGAAGGAAATACTGCCGAACATGATGTTGGTTCCCATATTGTAAACAACCGCAAAGGCGATATCAATCAGGAACAGGAACGGCACGATAAAGGAATCCGTCAGCAGCATCATCGCGATCAGCGAAAGGATAACGGCGATCGATACGTAAATCGGTACTTCCTCATCGGTCAGATCACGCAGACCGTTGAGAATCGATGCCATACCACTGACATAGCAGTCATCATCTACCGTATCTTTAATCTTCTGCGCGGTTTCCATTGTGGTATCCGCCGACGATGTATCATCGATCAGTGCAATCATCATCGTGGCGTCGCCATCAAAGAATTCCTTGCGCAGATCCTCCGGAACCATGTCGACCGGGAATGAAATATCCACAAAGTCATCGTACCAGATCACGTCTGTTACATGCGGGATGGCTTCAATGTCATCCTCGATCTTCTGTACCTGCTTCAAATCCTTATTCTCGACGACAATCATCGAAAAGGCACCCATGCCGTATTCATCAACAAGGATGTCCTGCCCCTTTACGGTATCGAGGCTTGTCGGCAGATAAGTCAGCAGATCGTAATTGGTTCTCGTGTGCTCATATCCGTACAGCGACGGAAAAAGCATGATCACGGCCAGAATCAGGATAAAGACCCTGTGCCTGGCAATCCATTTGCCAAACTTAATCAATTTCAATCAACTCCCACACCTTATTTTTCAGATTTCAGGCTTTTGTATCCATTAATCCAACATAAAAAATCATAATATTTAAATGACCAATGGTCAATATTCACTTTATACAAATATGTAGTCTTGAAAAAATGAATTTTGGTCATTTTTCCTCATTGATTTTTGAGACCGGAATTGACAGAATTATAAGGGGTACAAATGAGAAATTAATGTGAAGAAGGCAATGTGAATGGGAAAAGTTGATGAGAACAAACAGAACAAGAGATCGTCGCTGCTCTCCAATGCCTATGACCTTTTTACTGAACGCGGATTCAGCAAGACAACTATATCAGATATTTCCAAAAAGTCGGGCTTGGCCAAGGGCACCTTTTATCT
>OMWM01000044.1 GCA_900314775.1 uncultured Eubacteriales bacterium
CCGATGGCCCGTAAGAGTTCGATCGAGGATGTTGACTACGGAACCTTCATGCAGATGACGGAAGACCATGAGATCAAGGAAGTTGAGGTCGAAGAGAGCAAGATCTACTTTGTCGGTACGGATGGCAAGACCTATGAGACAAACCGGATGGACGACCCGAATCTGACGGAGCGCCTTTATGATTCCGGCGCGAAGTTCACCAGTGAGATCGGGGAGACGATTTCTCCGTTCCTCAGTTTCCTGCTCTACTGGGTACTGCCGATCGCAATCCTGTGGATTATCGGTGCCGTGTTAAGCCATCGCCTGCAGAGCAAGGCAAGCGGCGGCCCGAATTCCATGATGTTCGGCATGGGCAATTCCAATGCGAAGGTTTATGTACCTTCTTCAGAAGGCATTCGTTTTGATGACGTTGCCGGCGAGGATGAAGCCAAGGAGAACCTGACGGAGATCGTCGAATATCTTCATAATCCGAACAAATATAAGGAAATCGGTGCGAAGATGCCGAAGGGCATCCTGCTGGTCGGCCCTCCGGGAACCGGCAAGACGCTGCTCGCCAAGGCCGTAGCCGGCGAGTCTGGTGTACCGTTTTTCTCGATGTCCGGTTCGGAATTCGTCGAAATGTTTGTCGGCATGGGCGCATCCAAAGTGCGTGACCTTTTTGATCAGGCAAAGCAGAAAGCACCATGTATCGTATTTATCGATGAGATCGGATGCCATCGGCCAGAAGAGAAGCGGCGGCACTTACGGCGGCAACGACGAACGTGAGCAGACGCTGAATCAGCTGCTGACCGAGATGGACGGATTTGAGGAAAATGCCGGCGTCATCATCATGGCGGCAACCAACCGTCCGGAATCCCTCGACCCGGCGCTGACAAGACCTGGCCGTTTCGACCGCCGCGTTCCGGTTGAACTGCCGGATCTCAAAGGCCGTGAGGAGATCCTCAAGGTACATGCGAAGGATATCAAGGTGGCAGACGATGTCGACTACAATAAAATCGCCCGCATGGCAGCCGGTGCTTCCGGCGCAGAGCTGGCCAATATCGTCAATGAAGCGGCGCTGCGTGCTGTGCGCGACAATCGTAAATGTGCGACAGAAGCGGACTTTGAAGAGAGCATCGAAGTCGTCATCGCAGGCTATCAGAAGAAGAATGCCATCCTCACGCCGCAGGAGAAGAAGGTTGTGGCCTATCACGAGACCGGCCATGCCCTGGTTGCTGCGCTGCAGAAGCATACGGCACCGGTGCAGAAGATCACCATCATTCCGCGTACTTCCGGTGCACTCGGCTATACAATGCAGGTGGATGAGGGCAATCACTATCTGATGTCCAAAGAAGAGATGCTCGACGAGATCGCAACCCTGACCGGCGGCCGTGCTGCCGAGGAAGTGAAGTTCGGTCTTGTTTCGACCGGCGCTTCCAACGATATCGAGAAAGCAACCCGCATTGCCCGCGCCATGGTTACCCAGTACGGCATGACAGATGAATTCGATATGGTCGCACTGGAGACCGTCCAGAATCAGTATCTCGGCGGCGACACGTCTCTGGCATGTTCTTCCGATACCCAGAAGCGTATTGATGAGCTGGTAACCGATATCGTGCGCAAGCAGCATGACAAGGCAAAACAGCTGATCAGCGATCATGCGGATAAACTGAACGAGCTGGCTGAGTATCTTTACGAGAAAGAGACCATTACCGGCGACGAATTTATGAAAATTTTAAATGAGCCCGCAAAAAAGTGATAATAATACTTAAAATGTGTTATTATAAGAACAGAACAAACATCGTGCGGCTAAGCCGCCACCATCAAGGAGGAGAAAACCAATGGACAAATATGTATGCAACACATGCGGTTACATCTATGATCCGGCAGAGGGCGACGCAGACGGCGGAATCGCACCGGGAACTGCATTCGAAGACCTTCCGGATACCTGGGTATGCCCGGTATGCGGTGCTGAGAAGAGCGAATTCGAGAAGGAGTAATTCTCAATTCAGAAGTTTTTAAGTAAGTAAAATCCAGCCATCATCGGTAACAGATGATGGCTGGATATTTTTGTATATGGACGGGAAAATGCTTCCGCAGATCACTGCGTCTTCAGGCATTCCTCATAAGTTTTCTCCGCTTCTGCGACGACTCTTTCGAACTTGTCGAGTGCGGCGTTGACCGGCTGCGGTGTCGTAAAATCGACGCCGGCATGTTTGAGCTCGTCCAGCGGATCCATGCTGCCTCCCATTGAAAGAAATTCGAGGTAGCGGCGGACCGCTGTCTGATCGCCTGTTTTCTGCGCGTTTAAAATCGCCTCGGAAAGCGCGACGGCGGCAGAGTAGCTGGTTGCGTACTTGTATACGTAGAACGGACGGTAGAAATGCGGAATATGCGCCCATTCATATCGCACCTGATCGTCGATGACAAGGTCCGGACCGAAATAATCACGGATCAGCTGGAGGTAGATCTCATTCAGCGTATCCGGCGTGAGTGCGCCGCCCTGTTCGGCAGCTGCATGCGCTTTCTGCTCAAACTCCGCAAACATCGTCTGGCGGTAAACGGTTCCCTTGAAGCCCTCGAGATACTGGTTCAGGCAGGCAAGTTTTTCCTGCGGCGTTTCGGCTTTGGCGAGGAGCTGTTCGATCATCAGATTTTCATTGACCGTCGAAGCAACTTCCGCGACAAACAGTGTGTAATCCGCGTACTGCGGCGGCTGTGCCTTCCGGGAGAGCCATGTATGCATGGAGTGGCCCATCTCATGTGCGATCGTTGAAACGGAATCCAGCGTGCCTGTGAAGTTGGTCATGATAAACGGATTGGAATTGTAAGTTCCGGAAGAGAAGGCACCGACTGACTTGCCTTTGTTCGGGTAGACATCGATCCAGCGCTCACGGAAAGCCTTACGGACCGTGCCGCCGTATTCTTTTCCGAGCGGGGCGACGGCATCGAGCACCATCTGCTGCGCCTGCTCATATGTATAGCGGCGGCTGTCACCCTGCGCGAGCGGCGCGTAGAGGTCATAATAGTGCAGCTCATCGACACCGAGAATCCGGCGGCGCAGACGGACATAGCGGTACATGGACGGCATATGTGCACGGACCGCGCTTACCAGATTGTCATAAACCGAATCCGGAATATATTCCCCGGCAAGGGCCATGGCGCGCGATGAGTCGTAATGGCGTACTCTCGCCTGCGCCGTGTAATACTTAACCTCGCCTGCATACGTGGAGGCAAAGGTGTTGATGTGGCCGCCGTATCCCTTGTAGAAGCTGTCAAACGCGTTCTTCCGCAGAACACGGTCGCGGCTGCTCTGCAGAAGGATATAGCTGGAGTCGGCAACCTCGTGCAGTTCACCATTTTCATCCTGTGCCGGGTCAAAACGAAGATCCGCTTCCTGCAGCGTGTTGGCGATATCTTTCGGGGCGGAGAAAACCTCTCCGAAAGAGGCCAGAAGCTGTTCCTGATCGGCAGTCAGCGTATGCGGCTTTTCACGCAGAAGCTTTACCATCGTATAGCGGTAGTCGGCGAGCAGCGGATCGTCTGTGATTTTCTGCAGCTGTTCCTCTGGCAGAGCGAGCATCTCCGGCTGCGCGAAAGCCGTTGCCGTCATTGCCTGCACATAGCGCGACATGGCGGATGCGTACATTTTCAGCGCATCCTGTGCAGCGGTATCTTCGCATTTGCGGAGAAATGCATATTCGTAAATATCGGAAAGCAGGAGCTCGAGATCGGTTTCCGCCTCAAAATACTGACGTATATTTTCAGCATTATTCAGGCGGCCGCGAAACGAAGCAGCCGCTTTGATCTTCTCATCGAGCAGCGGAAGCTGCGCTTCCCAGTCCTGATCATCCTTAAAAAGCGAGGACAGATCCCATGTAAAAGCAGGATCCATCTGTTTTCTTTCTTTTAATGTCTCCATTTTTTACGCCTTTCTGTAAAATCATTTTAACTATAAGGTAGCAGATTCCGGTTTCCGCCTCAAGGGCTGTCATACGACAAATACCGAATATTGGTTAATAAACGTGGGATTTGTGTTATAATAAATGTAGCGAAAAGAAAGCAGGTGAGGAAATGTCAGATAAAAAGGGTAAGCTGAGCAAAAGTTTCAGATATGCCTTCGAAGGCATTTTTACCTGCATCAGACACGAACGCAATATGAAAATACACTGCGTAATGGCGGTGCTCGTCGTGATCGGCGGCTTTGTACTGCACATATCGCAGATCGAATGGTTCATCTGTCTGATCCTTTTCGGACTGGTAATGTCTTTGGAGATGGTCAATACGGCCATCGAGGCAACGGTGGATCTTGTGACACAGGAGCGGAAACCGCTTGCCAAGAAAGCGAAAGATGTGGCAGCCGGCGCTGTTCTGATTTCAGCGATCATGGCTGCGATCATCGGATGCATTATTTTTATTCCGAAGCTGATAATGTTTTTCATGTAAGGAGGAATCGAGATGTCTGATAATTTTGATAAGCTTGGTGACGGACTGAAGAAGGTTCTGCTTGCCGGTATCGGCGCAGCAGCTATTTCCGGCGAGAAGGCACAGGAAGTGCTCGGCAAACTCGTCGAGAAAGGTGAGCTGACTGTTGAGCAGGGCAAGGCGCTCAACGAGGAACTCAAGCACAATCTCAAGGAGAAGAAGGAATCTAAGGAGAAACCGGTTGAGGAGAAGAGAGCGGAGATCGAGGAGACGCTCAAGAACATGACCGAAGAACAGCTCGACGGTCTGAAAGCTCTGCTCAATGCGATCAAACCGGATGAGAAGAAGGAAGAGGAAGCATCGAAAGAAAAGGCAGACGAGGAAAAGCCTGCTGAATAAGGTATTGTATGGATAAATCTTCCGATTCGAAAAAAGAGTCGTCAAGACTTGCGGAAGTCACACGGGTTCTCAGGCAGCACGAAGTCATGCGCGGCATGACGCCTGAGAAGCTGTGTGCTGTCATGGAAGATCTGGGGCCAACCTATATCAAGCTCGGTCAGCTCCTTTCCAATCGTTCGGATATTCTCCCCAAGGAGTACTGCGACGCACTGAACAAGCTTCGTACGGAAGTGGAGCCGATGCCTTTCGAGGATGTGATCAGCGTCATCGAAGAGTCCTATGGCTGTAAGTGGAACGACGTTTTTCAGAGTATCGACCAGGAGCCGCTGGGCTCGGCTTCGATCGCGCAGGTGCATCGGGCCGTGCTGCAGGACGGCGATGAAGTTGTCGTCAAAGTGCAGAGGCGCGGCATCTACGATACGATGAAGCGGGATGTGAATATGATGAAGCGGATGATCCGTTTCCTGCCCGCAACATCGTTCAAGAGCACGCTGAATCTTGATCAGACCATCGATGAGCTTTGGTTTTCCGCGCAGGAGGAGATGAATTTTCTGACCGAGGCTTCCAATATGGAATCCTTCGAGCGGTGCAACCGCGATGTCAGATTTATCGATGTGCCGAAACTTTACCGGCAGTATACGACGGAGCATGTTCTGGTCATGGAATATATCGACTATATTCCGATCAACGACAGGCATCAGCTGCAGAGCAACGGCTATGATCTGCGCGAGATCGGCACAAAGCTGGTCGACAATTACATGAAACAGGTCATGGACGATGGCTTTTTCCATGCTGACCCGCACCAGGGCAATGTGGGCATCCGCGATGGCAGGATCGTCTGGTTTGACATGGGCATGATGGGCCGTCTGACGCAGCAGGACCGTGAAGCAATCAACCTGGCTGTGGAAGGTATTTCCGAGAAGGATACCGGCAAGGTGGAAGACGCGATCATGGGCCTCGGCGAATTCCGCGGCGCGCCCAAGCGCCATCAGCTGTACAAAGATGTGGATAATCTGATGCTGCGTTATTTCAGCCTTGATTTCGGCGATATCGATGTGGCAGAAGTCATCCAGAGTCTGCTGGAGATCATGAAGAACAACAACATGGTCATGCCGCAGGCACTTACGCTGCTGGCCAGAGGTCTGACGCAGATCGAAGGCGTTCTGATGCAGATCTGTCCGGATATCAGCATTATGGAGGTTGCCCGGAACAGAATGCAGCAGTATTATCTGGACCTGTCCAATCTCCGCAAGGCATTGAAGGAAGATGGCTTTAAGATGGTCAACGGCTATAAGGCCATGATCGAACTGCCTTCCCAGGCATCCCGTCTTCTGCGCAACTATGAGAAGGGACAGACGAGAATCAATCTTGATCTGCATTCCTCGGAAGAACTGACACTCCTGCTGCATCACCTGACACGCAACATGGTGATCGGACTGTGGGTGGCGGCTTTGCTGATCGGCTCGAGCATTCTGTGCACGACGGACATGGTCCCGAAGATCATGGGCATTCCGTTTCTTGGCGCACTTGGTTTCCTGGCGGCCCTCGTGATCGCCGGATTTGTTTTTATCAGATTCTGTTTTCGGCGTCTGCGGCAGCGGCGGCAGAACAAGCCGAAGAAGAAGTAGCGGCATCGCTGCCTTTTTGGTACGGATGCCGCTTTTTTCATGGCTGCGCTCCCTGCAGGGCAAAAAGTGCCGCGGAAGGCTTGAAGCGGCGTATTTCCGTGCTATAATAGAAAAAGTATATCAAGGGCGGCGGAAACTGCCCATGTAAGGAGAAAAATTCATGGAGAAAAAGACAGCTCTGCTGATCATGGCAGCCGGGATCGGCAGCCGTTTCGGCGGAGGCATCAAACAGCTGACATCTATCGATGCCGACCATCATCTGATTATCGATTACTCGATTCATGATGCAATTGAGGCGGGATTCAATAAGATTATTTTTGTTATACGGCATGATATTGATCAGGAATTCCGTGAGGCAATCGGCAATCGAATTGAAGCAGTATGTGCGGAGCATGGCGTTGAAGTTGCCTATGCCTACCAGAGCATGACGGATATTCCGGACGGCGCACAGGTGCCGAAAGGCCGGAAGAAGCCATGGGGCACCGGCCAGGCCGTACTCGCGGCGCGGGATCTGATTGACACACCTTTTATGGTGATCAATGCCGATGACTATTACGGCAAAAAGGCTTTTCACAATCTTCATTCCTTCCTGGTTGAAGAACATAAGGACAGCGAACTTTGCATGGCCGGGTTCATCCTCGGCAATACACTTTCGGAGAACGGCGAGGTTACGCGGGGCATCTGCCAGATGGAGAACGGATATCTGACGGATGTATGCGAGACAAAGCACATTGTCAAGACAGCGGACGGCGCGGAAGCGGAAGAACGCCGCATCGATCCGGCATCCACGGTTTCCATGAACATGTGGGGTCTGCCGGCAGATTTCGTCGGGGTGCTGAAAAGAGGATTTCAGGAATTCTTCGATAATACGGTGAGCAGCGATCCGATGGGAGCCGAATATCTGCTTCCGATCTATATCAACGAGCTGCTGCACGGCGGTCAGGTGAGCGTCCGGGTCATCGATACAGATGACAAGTGGTTCGGCGTTACCTACAAGGAAGACCGGGACAGCGTGGTCAGCGAATTCGGAAAGCTGATCAGCAGCGGTGTCTACGCGGAGAATCTTTACAGCGATCTCAAGTGATTTATACAAAGGATAAGGAGAAAGGCAGACTTTCTCCTTATTTTTTTAGGGTGCTGTAAAACAGGATTTTTCCCGTACAGTAAATTACAAAGCTGAAACAGGAATATTGACACTCCTATTGGAGAATGCTAAAATGACATAAAAGAACATATGTTCGTATTTTGCAGTAACGGAGGCATGAATGAAATTTCTTCATCTTGGCGATCTTCATCTTGGCAAGAGCGTGAATAATGTGAGTATGATTGAAGATCAGCGCTATATGCTCGGCGAGATTATCAGGCTGACCCGGGAGCGGCAGCTGGATGCGGTGCTTCTGGCCGGCGATCTTTACGATAAGAATGTCCCGACGGAGGAAGCGGTTGCTCTTATGAATGATTTTCTGTGTGCGCTGGCAGAGAGCGGTGTGTGCGTTTTTGCGATCAGCGGCAATCATGATTCGGATATACGGCTTGATTTTGCCAGTTCGCTGCTGACCGGACGCGGCGTATATATCGCCGGCGCATATAATGGGACGATTCCGCACTTTGATGCGGAAGATGAGTACGGGCCGGTGCATTTCTGGCTCCTGCCTTTTGTCAAGGCTTCCCGTGTGCGCTATTTCCATAAAGATCTGGATACATCGACCTATGACGCGGCCGTGCGCAGCGCTCTGTCCGGGGCAGAGGTGAATACACAGGAGCGCAATGTGCTCATCGCCCATCAGTTTGTGACAGCGGGCGGGCAGGACCCTGCGCTGTCCGGCTCGGAGACGAGGCGGGCCGAGAGTGTCGGCACGGTCGAGAAGGTGGATGCGTCTGCGTTTGCGCAGTTTGATTATACGGCGCTCGGCCATATCCACCGCAGCCAGAGAGTCGGCAGCGATCATATCCGCTATGCCGGTTCCCTGTTAAAGTATTCTCTGTCCGAGGCAGGTCAGGACAAGGCATTTCCGATTGTGACGCTGGGAGAGAAGGGAGATGTCCGCGTGGAGCCGGTGACGATAAAACCGCTGCATGACATGCGTCATATCACCGGCCGTTTTGCTCAGCTTACGGATCCGGCGAATGTGACGGAACCGGAAGACTATATGTATGTGACGCTGACCGATGAAGAGATGATACTGGATGCGCTTCTTAAAATCCGCAGGATATACCCAAACGTGCTGAAGCTGGATTATAACAACCGTCATACAGCGGATATTGAGAACTTCGATATTACGCAGACAGCTTCGCAGAAGAGTTTTCCGGAGATCATAGATGGCTTCTGCCGGTACGTTCTCGGCAGGGAGCCGGGCGAAGAGGAATGGAAGGCAATTAATGCAGCGGCAAAGGAGGCTGGGATTCTCGATGAAACCGATTAAGCTTGTCATGTCGGCCTTCGGCCCGTATGCGAAGGAGACGGTTATAGATTTCACGCAGCTTGGCCCGAGCGGGCTGTTTCTGATTACCGGTGTCACCGGCGCCGGCAAGACGACGATTTTTGATGCCATCTGTTTTGCCTTGTACGGCTGTGCAAGCGGCAAGTGGAGAACGCCGGCTTCCCTGCGCAGCGATTACGCGTCACCGAAAGACAAGACCTATGTGAAGTTTACATTTTCCCACCGCGGCAGGGAATATACGATTACGAGAAGCCCTGCCTATGAGCGCGCCAAGCTGCGCGGAAGCGGAACGGTCGGACAGAAGGAGGAAGCTGTGCTCGAGCGGCCGGGACAGCCTCCAATCGAAGGCAAGCGGCAGGTCGATGCGGCGGCAGCCGAACTTCTGCAGATTGATATCGGACAGTTCAGGCAGATCGCGATGATCGCGCAGGGCGAGTTCTACAACCTGCTCAATGCCGGCACCAATCAGCGGACGCAGATCATGCAGAAGATCTTTATGACCGGCGGCTACAAGGCACTTTCCGGGAATCTCAAGGATATGGCGGATGCGGCGGGCACTCAGCTGAAGGAGGGACGCCGGAAAATCGCGCAGTACTACGACGGTATACGGTGCATGGAAGGCAGCGATACGGCAGAGAAAGCCGCACAGATTATGAAAGCCATGCGGGAGAATGAAGCCGCTCCGCTGCTCGATGAGATGGAGCAGACGCTGCAGGAAGCAGCGGCGCAGGAGCGGGAGCTGGTACAGGATCTGGACCGGAAGATAGAGGAGTCCGGCAGCCGGCAGGACCAGATCCGGCAGCGGCTGACGCTGGTACAGGCCAATAACCGTTTGCTGGATCAGCTTGACGGGCAGATGGCCCTTAAAGAAGAACTGGAAGAGCGTAAGCCGGACATACTTCTTAAGAAAGAAGAGACGGCGCGTCAGATCAGGGCTGTCCGGCATGTACATCCTGTCTATGTGCAGTATACTGCGGCGGCGGAGAGTCTCCTCGAGGCGAAGGAGAAGAAGAGCGCGCAGGCAGAAAAGGTACGCAGGTGCAGTGAGCAGGCGGAGCAGGCAAGGCAGCAGGAAGCCGAAGCAGAGGAGCTGGCGGTTCAGGAAGAAGCGCTGCGGCTGCAGGCCGGCAGCACCCGTGAAGATTTGGAAAAATACCGCAGACGCGGTGAACTGACCGCGCAGGCAGAGGCTCTTTCCCGCAGGGAAGAGAAGCTTTCTGAAGAGGCTAAGAGACTGCGTGCACAGATCGGAAAGCTGGACGGACAGATTGAGCAGGATGGACAGCGCATTGCACAGCTGCAGAATGCTGCCGCCGATCTGGCACGCAGTGAAAGCCGGCAGAGCGCACTGCAGGATCTTGCGGATACCTGCAGTCAGCTGCTTGATACCGTAACGCAGAAGTATCCGGAGGTGCTGGATACGCTGCACAAGGCGCAGGCAGTGTACAGAGAAGCCGAAGCGGCTTATAAGACAGCTTCCCAGGTCAGTCTCGATACAGAAGTGGCCGTGGATAATGCGAGAGCAGGTATTCTGGCGTCGCATCTGCTCCCGGGGAAGCCGTGCCCTGTATGCGGCAGCACCGACCACCCGGCACCGGCAGCGCTTTCTCCGCAGGCCTGTACGGAAGAGGATCTGAAAGCGGCAAGGGAAAAGGCGGAGAAGGCCCGGAAGACGAAAGATGCTGCACTTTCCGATGTGCAGACTAAAGCTGCCCGTGCCGCGGCGCTGCAGGAGTCGATCGCGGCGCAAGCAGAGGATATCAGCAGAAGATGTGTATCCGGCGGCGCAGAAGATGAAGATGTACAGCTTCCGACGGATTCGGCGGCTTTGGCCGGGCCGCTCCGCGGCGCAGCAGAGCATCTGATGAAGCTGCTTGAGACGGAGCAGAAGCGCGGCCGGCAGCTGAAGAAAGATGCCGATGCGTGCCGGGAAGCCGGTCAGAGGCGCAGCACTTCACTGCAGACGCTGCAGCAGAAGCGGCATGATGCGGATGAAACGCACAGCGCTCTCACGCAGGTGCAGAAAGAACTGGCCGGTGTACGCTCGCTGCTTTCCTCAATGAAAGCGCTTCCTTATCAGGATGAAGAGGCGGCCCGCAAGGCGGCCGATGATCTGACTGCGCAGGCAGATGCACTGCACAGCCGCCGCCAGGCGATCCGTGAGAAGAAGGAAAAGGCGCAGCAGGCGCTGACACAGGCCCTGTCACTGGAGAAGGCGTATCAGGACAGCGCCGCGCAGGCGGAAGATGCCCTGCGCGCGGCGGCGGAAAACCTGAACGGGGCGCTTGCACAGAATGATTTTGAGGATATGGATGCTTTCAAAGCTTCTGATACGGATGAGAAGACCATACAGGAAGCGCAGAAAGAGATTGATGAGTATGAAAGACAGTGCAGTCTCAATGCCGGCATGCTGGAACATCTGCAGGAGCAGACTAAGGGACGCAGCCGTGAGGATGAGCAGGAACTTACGGAACAGGTTAATACCCTGGACGGACAGATCCGTCAGATGAGAACGGAACGGAGCCACGCAGCGGAGTCCATGCATATCAATAAGGATATCATGCAGAACATCCGGAAAGAGGCCGGTGTCACGCAGAAGCTCGAAAAGCAGTATGCGATGCTCAGAGAGCTCAGCAACGGCTTTAACGGCACGTCGGCCGGCCGTGTCAAGATCACTTTGGAACAGTACGTGCAGAGGATGGGTTTTGACAGCATTATCGCGGCGGCAAACCGGCGGCTTGATCCGATGAGCGAAGGCCGTTTCGAACTGTGCCGTCATGAAGATGCACAGGATATTTCCAATAAAAATGCACTGGATATCGATGTGCTGGACAGATTTACCGGCAAGAAGCGGCCGGCCGGATCTCTTTCCGGCGGGGAAAGCTTCAAGGCATCTTTGAGCCTGGCCCTCGGCCTGTCTGACAAGATCAGTTCGGATGCGGGCGGCATCACGATCGATACGCTCTTTATAGATGAGGGATTCGGGACGCTGGACGATGAGTCATTGCGCGACGCATTGGAAGTGCTGGCCGGGCTTTCCACCGGAGGACGGCTGATCGGCATCATTTCCCATAGAAAGGAACTGGAGGATTACATATCAGACAGGATCGTTGTGGAACGCAGTGCGGACGGCGCCGGGAGTACGGTCCGAATTGAGAAAACATGACTTGACAAATAATAGACAATGATAGATTATGTTTGTATAGGACTTGAAACAATTATCAGGTACAAAACAGGAGGAATAAAATCTATGGTTTATTCAACGGAAGTCAGCAATATGTGCTCTGTAACGCAGGGAGTACATCACGGCGCAGCTCCGATTCCGGAGGAAGCGAAGTGGGTTCAGGCAAAGGAGATCAAGGATATTTCCGGTTATACACATGGTGTTGGCTGGTGCGCTCCGCAGCAGGGCTGCTGCAAGCTTTCCCTGAATGTCAAGAATGGCGTTATTCAGGAAGCACTGGTTGAGACAATCGGATGTTCCGGTATGACCCATTCTGCAGCGATGGCAGCAGAGATCCTTCCGGGACTGACTATTCTGGAAGCTTTGAATACAGATCTTGTCTGTGATGCGATCAATACAGCCATGAGAGAACTGTTCCTGCAGATCGTATACGGCCGTTCACAGAGTGCTTTCTCCGAGGACGGACTGCAGATCGGTGCCGGCCTTGAGGACCTCGGCAAGGGTACCAGATCCATGATCGGTACGATGTACGGAACGCTCGATAAGGGACCTCGTTATCTTGAGATGACCGATGGTTATGTTACCGAACTTGCGCTGGATGAGAACGATGAGATTATCGGATACAAGTATGTCAACTTCGGCAGGATGATGGATTTCATCAAGGCAGGCGATGATGCGAACACTGCTCTGGAGAAGGCCTCCGGAAGCTATGGACGCGTAGCTGATGCAGTCAGATTTATCGATCCGCGTAAAGAATGATAGGAGGACTCAGAAGATGGCATTATTTGAATCATATGAAAGAAGAGAAAAACAGATTCTCGCCAAGCTCGGCGAGTACGGCATCGGTTCCATTGAAGAAGCAGCAGAGATCACCAAGGCAGCCGGCCTTGATGTCTATCATCTGGTAGAGAATATCCAGCCGATCTGCTTCGAGAATGCAAAGTGGGCATACACCGTAGGTGCAGCCATTGCGATCAAGAAGAACTGCCGCAAGGCGACCGATGCAGCCGCAGCAATCGGCGAAGGTCTTCAGTCCTTCTGTATTCCGGGATCTGTTGCTGACCGCAGAAAGGTCGGCCTTGGACACGGCAATCTCGGCAAGATGCTCCTCGAGGAAGATACCGAGTGCTTCGCTTTCCTCGCAGGCCATGAGTCCTTTGCCGCGGCAGAGGGTGCGATCGGTATCGCAGAGAAGGCCAATAAAGTCCGCAAGAAACCGCTCCGTGTCATCCTTAACGGTCTCGGCAAGGACGCAGCGCAGATTATTTCCCGTATCAACGGTTTCACCTATGTGGAGACACAGTATGATTATGCAACCGGAGAACTGAAGGAAGTATTCCGCAAGTGCTATTCCAAGGATCCGGAGAGCCCGAGAGCAAAGGTTAACTGCTACGGTGCCAATGATGTGCAGGAAGGTGTCGCAATCATGTGGCATGAGAATGTCGATATCTCCATCACCGGCAACTCAACCAACCCGACCCGTTTCCAGCATCCGGTAGCCGGCACTTACAAGAAGGAACGCCTCGAAGCAGGTAAGAAGTACTTCTCTGTTGCATCCGGCGGCGGCACAGGCCGTACACTGCATCCGGATAACATGGCAGCCGGCCCGGCTTCCTACGGTATGACCGATACGATGGGCCGTATGCACAGCGATGCACAGTTTGCCGGTTCCTCATCAGTACCTGCTCATGTAGAGATGATGGGCCTGATCGGCATGGGCAACAACCCGATGGTCGGCGCTACCGTGGCAACTGCAGTCAGCGTACAGCAGGCAGCAGAAGCAGGTAAGTTCTGATAGTAATTCTTAAATGAAAAATGCAGGGAGATGTATGGGATCCATACATTTCCCTGCATTTTTTGTATTCCGGGATCCGGATGCTGCGCTCAGGCAGAGCGCCTGTCTGACCCGCTGCTTTTGCATTTCTTCTCCTGCGCCGCACTTTCCGCCGCCTGCTGTCCTTCCGGAATACGATATCCTTCCAGCAGCAGATGAATGGAATTGTGCAGAAACGGCAGGTAGGTTTTCAGATCGCAGGGCGATTCATAGAGAATCACGCTGCAGCCGGTTGAGCTTACCAGCTCTATGATCGTGAAGAGCAGAAGCTCCGGTTCACTGCACTGGTAATGGTCTTTCTGCATTGCCACGCTGAAAGACTGCTTGAATTTTTCAAAATTATCTGCCTCTTCCTTGCCGGTGCTCTCAACAGCGTGCTTGAAAATTCCCCACGACAGATTTTTGTAAATAAAGCGCATCATGCGCTTATCTTCAGAGAGGTAGTTGAGCAGATAATCAACAATGCCCAGTATGTATTCCTCGACACCGGATTTCTGCCGCACCGCATGATCTGCTTCCTCCAGCAGCTGCGCCGATTTTCTGGCGATCAGTACATCACGGATATCATATTTGTCTTTGAAATAAAGATAAAAGGTGCCCTTGGCCAAGCCCGACTTTTTGGAAATATCTGATATAGTTGTCTTGCTGAATCCGCGTTCAGTAAAAAGGTCATAGGCATTGGAG
>OMWM01000018.1 GCA_900314775.1 uncultured Eubacteriales bacterium
TACAGGCAAAAATAAAAAGTCCCACAGTATCTGAATGTATTGAACCACAGAATGAAAAAGAAAGGAAAATGTTGATTTAGCTTCTGTAATCATCATACAGGTAAATATGGAAAAAGAGGCTTTTTACAAAATCACTGACAAGCGTTTTGAGAACGACGTATGCTGTAAAAACAGCAATCGCGTAATGATGCGGTACCTTTATGGCAGCGGATGGATCGCAGATCCGTCATCCTCAGATAAAAAAGTCTATCCGGATGCGGCGCACTGCTGTGAATATGAAGACATCAGCGCAGAGGAAGCTGCCGCCGTGATTGAGAAAGAAGAACTGCATTTACAGGATCTCCTGAAAACAGCCGAAGAACTGGCCGGAAAGGCGCATGAAGGGCAGAAAGATAAGGGCGGAAATCCATACATCGGTCATATCAAGCGAGTTGCAGCGAATGTCAAAGGCACCCGCGAAAAGACGGTCGCTTGTCTGCACGATGTGGTCGAAGATACGGCGTTCACGATGGAAGATCTGAAAAAGATTTTCCCGGAGCAGATTCTGTATCACGTCGACATGCTCACGCACAAAGATGGCGACAGCTATTCGGAGTATCTGGAAAGAATTTTCGGTGATCCGGTGGCAAGACGGGTGAAAATGTCAGACCTTCGTGATAACGCCGACCTCACGAGAATTCCGGTGCCTGATCTCATCGATTTGACAAGGGCAGATAAATATATCTGTGCACAGGCCTATCTGCTGTCAGGCAATAAGGAATTTCTGGAAAAGATCGACAGAATCGAAAAAAGAATATCTGCACAGAAGAAAAAGAAAATGACGGAAAAGGGGCAGCTGCATCAGTGTTGATGCAGCTGCCCCTTCTGCTTGCCCGGCATACTTTTTATTCTTTGCCGGATTCGAGGAATTTATAGACGAATGCGGCAAGCGCACCGCCTGCGAGCGGCGCCAGGATGAATACCCAGAGGCATCCCATCGGCTCTGCGTTGCCGGCAATCGCGGATACAACAGCCGGTCCGATACTTCTCGCCGGATTTACCGATGTACCGGTAAGGCCGATACCGAGAATGTGTACGAAGGTCAGGGAAAGACCGATCACGAGACCGCCGAAGGAGCCATGTCCTGCCTTGCTCGATGTCACGCCGAGCACCGCCATGACAAAGACGAAGGTAAGAATGAGCTCAACGAGGAATCCCGTTCCGGCACTGCCGCTGACACCGGCAAGACCGTTGGCGCCGAGAGCACCGGTCGTATCGGTGACACCGCCGTTATAGAAAATGCATTCCAGAACCGCGCTGCCGAAAAGAGCACCGAGGATCTGCGCGATAACATAGCCGATAAAATCCTTCATGCTCATGCCGCCGGTGAGCAGCACGCCCAGGGAAACGGCCGGGTTGACGTGGCAGCCGGAAATGTTGCCGATGCTGTATGCCATCGCCACAATGGAAAGGCCGAAAGCCAGTGCTGTGAGCAGGTAGCCTGTGCCGTTGTCCGCACTGCATCCGACGAGCATCGCCGTGCCGCAGCCGAAGGTTACCAGCACAGCCGTACCGATAAATTCTGCAATATACTTCTTCAAAACAATATCCTCCCTTGTGAAATATTTGCCTGTCGGCATTTTTGAGCATTATATCTCAGACAACCGCTTTGTTCAAATAAAAAAAAGAGCAGGGTGCCCAATCAGCAGCAAGACGCACGTAGCATTTAATCGTCAGATATGATAAAATATTATCATCTGATTAATATCGTTTGAATCATATTTTTAAAAGCCATTAATCTGTGACTCAGGAAAGGAGGCATTATGGCCAAATCATTTGATTTCAGCGTCGTTGATGAGATTCTCGAGCGGCACCCGAAAAACTCATTATCGACCATCGCTATTCTTCAGGACATACAGGAATATTATCATTACCTTCCGAGGGAGATTTTTCCGTATGTGGCGAAGGCAATCGGTATAGGTGAAGCCAGACTGTACGGTGTTGCGACTTTTTATGAGAATTTCTCGCTGGAAGCCAAAGGCAAATATGTCATCCGCTGCTGTGACGGCACCGCCTGTCATGTCCGCGGTTCACAGCCGATTCTGCAGTGTCTGTACGACGAACTCGGACTGTCTGAGACAAAGCATACAACCGATGATCTTAATTTTACCGTGGAGACGGTTTCCTGTCTGGGTGCCTGCGGACTGGCACCGGTTATGACAGTCAACGGGGAGACGCATCCTTCCATGACGCCGGATAAGGCGAAGGAAGTTATCGATGAGATCCGCGCATCCCTGAAGCAGGACGGAGAGGAGGAGACGGCATGATCCGATTTGAATCTAGAGAAGACCTGGATAAATACCGTGGAATCTGGAAGAAAGCGTATGATATGGAGAAGCGCAAGATCCTGATCTGCGGCGGTACCGGCTGCGTTGCCGGCGGTTCGCTGGAGATTTTCGATCGCCTGAAACAGCTTCTCGAGGAGAAGGGACTCAGCGTTGAGCTCGAGCTGACGGACGAGCCTCATAAAGATGTTGTCGGCCTCAAGCGAAGCGGCTGCCACGGATTCTGCGAGATGGGACCGCTTGTCCGGATCGAACCGGAAGGCTGGCTCTATACGAAGTGCAGTCTGGATGACTGCGAGGAGATTGTCAATGAGACGATCATCGGCGGCCGGTGCATCGACCGTCTTGCCTACAAACAGGACGGCAAGGTCTATGAGCGCCAGGACGATATCCCGTTCTACCGCAAACAGACGCGTGTCGTACTGGAGCACTGCGGCCACATCAATGCCCTGTCCATCAAGGATTACATTGCCATCGGCGGCTATCAGGCGCTCGAGAAGGCACTGTTTGACATGACGCCGGAGCAGATCATCGACGAGGTCACCACCTCCAACCTGCGGGGACGCGGCGGCGCCGGTTTCCCGGCAGCCCGCAAATGGGAATCTGCCCGTGCGGAGAAAGCGTATCCGAAGTACATCGTCTGCAACGGCGATGAGGGCGACCCGGGTGCATTCATGGACCGTTCCGTAATGGAAGGCGATCCGCACAGACTGCTCGAAGGCATGATCATTGCCGGTATCGCGGTCGGCGCGGCAGAAGGCTACATCTACGTCCGTGCGGAGTATCCGCTGGCGGTTGAGCGTCTGCGCACAGCCATCGCTGAGGCCGAGCAGTACGGCATTCTCGGCGACCGCATTCTGGGAACCAATGTTTCCTTCCATCTGCATATCAACCGCGGCGCCGGTGCATTTGTCTGCGGCGAAGGCACGGCACTGACGGCTTCTATAGAAGGTCTGCGCGGCATGCCGCGTGTAAAACCGCCTAGAATGGTGCAGAAGGGCCTGTTCGGCAAGCCGTCTGTTCTGAATAATGTAGAGACGCTTGCCAATGTGCCGGGTATCATTACCAAGGGCGGTGCGTGGTTCCGCTCGATCGGACCGGCCAACAGCCCGGGCACCAAGGCATTTGCCCTGACCGGCAAGATCAAGAACACCGGTCTGATTGAGGTGCCGATGGGCACTACGCTGCGCGAGGTTATTTTCGATATCGGCGGCGGCATGCGTGATAATACCGAATTCAAGGCTGTACAGATCGGCGGTCCGTCCGGCGGATGTCTGACACAGAAGGATCTGGACCTGCCGCTTGATTTCGATTCTCTGAAGAAGGTCGGCGCGATGATCGGATCCGGCGGACTCGTTGTCATGGACTCCGATACCTGTATGGTAGAAGTTGCCCGTTTCTTCATGCATTTCACGCAGAACGAATCCTGCGGCAAATGCGTACCGTGCCGTGAGGGCACGAACCGTATGCTCGAGATTCTGGAACGGCTTGTCAACGGACAGGGCCGCGACGGCGATATCGAGATGCTCGAGGATCTTGCCGATACGATCAAGAATACATCGCTTTGCGGACTCGGCCAGAGCGCGCCGAACCCGGTTCTGAGTACAATCCGGGAATTCCGCAGTGAATATGAAGCACACATTTACGAGAAACGCTGTCCGGCAGGACAGTGCGTAAAGCTCCGCCGTTATTTTATCAACCCGGATGTCTGCCGCGGCTGTTCAAAATGTGCAAGGAACTGTCCGGTCAGCGCGATCAACGGCGTTATCAAGAAACCGTTTGAAATTGACCAGGATAAATGTATCCGCTGCGGAACCTGCATGGAGAAGTGCAGTTTCAAGGCTATCAGAATGGAGGCGTAATGTATGCAGAATGATAATATGATTGAAATTGACGGCAACGTTGTTCTGCTTGAAGGAGAGAAAAACCTGCTTGAAGTTATCCGCAAATCCGGTGTCAAGATGCCTACATTCTGCTATCATTCCGATCTTTCCATTTACGGTGCCTGCCGTATGTGTATGGTTGAGGATGAGAACGGGCGTCTGATGGCGTCCTGCTCGACGATCCCGAGACCGGGCATGAAGATCAGGACGAACACGGCGCGGCTGCGCAAATACCGCCGGAATATCATCGAGCTGCTGCTTGCAAACCACTGCAGAGACTGCACGACCTGCAAGAACAGCGGCACCTGCAAGCTGCAGGATCTGGCAGTGCAGTTCGGCATCGAGGATGTGCGGTTCAGCGATACCCGCGGCACATTGGATGTCGATGATTCCTCACCGTGCATCATCCGTGATCCGGGCAAATGCATTCTCTGCGGCGACTGCGTCCGCGAGTGCAATGAGGTGCAGAATGTCGGCGTTATCGACTTTGCTTACCGCGGTTCGAAGGCGCAGATCAGTACGTCGTTCGGCGTGCCGATCGGAGAAACCGCCTGCGTCGGCTGCGGCCAGTGCGCATCAGCCTGTCCGACCGGCGCCATCATCGTGCGCGACAACCGTTCGATTGTGTGGAACATGCTCGATGACAGGAAAGCCTTCGTCACCTGCGAGATCGCACCGGCTGTCCGTGTTGCCATCGGCAAGGAACTCGGCGTTCCGGATGGCGAGAACTCGATGGGCAAGATTGTCGGAGCTCTTCACCGCATGGGATTTGACGAAGTATATGATACCTCGACCGGTGCCGATTTCACGACGATCGAGGAAGCCAATGAATTTGTGGAGCGACTGAAGACCGGCGAGAATCTGCCGATTTTCACCTCCTGCTGCCCTGCATGGGTAAAATATGCGGAGACGAGATATCCGGGGATCCTGCCGAATCTTTCCACCTGCAAATCCCCGATGCAGATGTTTGCGACGGTGATCAAGGAACACTATAAGGGCCATCTGCCGGAAGGCAAGACAAAACACTACCATGTTGCGATCATGCCTTGCACGGCCAAGAAGATGGAAGCTTCCCGTAATGAATTCAAGGATGGCGATGAGCCTTATGTAGATACCGTTATCACGACCCGCGAGCTGATCAAGATGATCAAGGAATCCGGCATCGTCTTTGAAGAGTGCGATCCGGAAGCCGTTGATATGCCGTTTGGCACCATGTCCGGCGCCGGCGTTATCTTCGGTGTGACCGGCGGTGTAACCGAGGCGGTTCTCCGTAAGGTTGTACAGGACGGCTCCAAGGCATCTCTTGCGACGATCGCCTACAGCGGCGTGCGCGGTATGGAGGGTGTCAAGGAAGCTTATCTGCAGGTAGGCGACCGCGAGATTCACATTGCGGTTGTTTCCGGTCTGCGCAACGCTTCCGAGCTGATCGAGAAGATCAAATCCGGTGAGAAGCACTATGATCTGGTGGAAGTCATGGCCTGCCGCTATGGCTGCATCAGCGGTGCCGGCCAGCCGTACATCTCCAGAAGAAGGAGAGTTTCCCGCCAGAAGGGACTGTACGATGCGGACCGCACATCTCTGATCAAGCGTTCTCAGGACAATCCGCTCATGGACAGCCTGTACGCCGGTATGCTCAAGGGCAGAGAGCACGAGCTGCTTCATGTTGACTATGTCAAAGATGGTCAGAAATAAATGATTGTTTAAACAAAGGTGAGGGCACTGTCTGCGGGCAGTGCCCTCTTTCCTTATAAGTCATTGACAGGCACAGCCGGTTGATTTATACTGTTTATTACGAAAATGTTACAGAACCATGACACAGGGAAGACAGTCAGACGCGATGTCTGGCTGTTTTTTCCATACTGCATGGTGCGAAGAGGAGGAGAAAGGTTTGCCGGGCTGGCTGATATTTGTGCTTATTCTGCTGGCCGCGTTTGCGGTCTTTATGTTTTATACGGGTTATCATCTGTTTATGCTTGCCAGCTACAACGCCGGAGAGGCGAGGACAGCGAAGCAGGAGCGGGCGCAGCGGCGGTCGGATGTACTGCCGGAGATGAATCCGTGGAAGGACTGCCTTGAGGCGCATGAGGCGGACCGCGCGTATGCGGCAGGACTTGCCGGGCAGGATCTTTTTATCCGTTCCGGAGACGGCCTGAACCTGCACGGGCGGTATATCCCGGCGGAAGGCGAGGCAAAGCGCATTGTTCTGTGCATGCCGGGATTTCGCAGCACGCCGGAGGATGATTTCGGCGAGATTGCCCGCTGGCTGCACAGGGACTGCGATCTGCTTTTTGTGGATCAGCGCGCCTGCGGCAGGAGCGACGGTACGTTTATCACCTTCGGGGCGAAGGAGAAGGGAGACGCCGCGCGCTGGATTGCCGGTCTGATCGGCAGCAACCGGCGCAATCTGCCGATTTACCTGTACGGGATGTCGATGGGGGCGTCGACGGTGCTGCTGACAGCAGGCAATATTTTCCCGGAGAGCGTGCGGGGCATCATCGCGGACAGCAGCTATGCATCGCTCGGCGAGATGGTGCGCTATCTGGCATCGCGGTGGTTTCGCATTCCGGGCTGGCTGTTTGCGCCGTTCTTCGCGTTCTGGTGCTGGCAGAAGGGACAGTTTTCGTTCCGCGATACCGACGTATCCAATGCTATGCACACGGCCAGACTGCCGATCCTGTTTATCCACGGAACGGCGGATGACTATGTGCCGCTGAGCCAGCCGCGCAGCAGCTATCACGCCTGCGTGTCGGACAAGGAGCTGTTTCTGGTGGAAGGCGCCGGACATGTGGGCGCACACCGCGCGGATCCGGAGAAATATGAGAAGCATGTGAATATTTTCTTTGAACGGTTTGACAGCTGAGGGCAGGCTGCTGCAGGGATGCGGCGGCCTTTCTTTATGTGCAGGCATGCCGCAGCCGTTGAAATCGGGGCGGTATCATGCTAATATCGGATTTGACAGCAATAATCGGAAAATTTATCATACAGTTTCAATTGGGAGGATTTATAAGATGGAACTCAGGGATAAGAAGGTACTTGTGATCGGACTTGCCCGCAGCGGCATGGCGGCCATCCGTCTTCTGCATGCGGCCGGCGCCGGCAGCATCACGCTGACGGAGCGCAAGGACGTTGCGGGGAAGGAAGAACTCGCGCAGATGGGCGTGCGCATCGTAAAGCAGACGCCGGAGGTGTTTACGGAGGACTATGATCTTGTGATCAAGAATCCGGGCATCTCGCCGCTGACAGATTTTGTCGTGGATATGAGAAAACGCGGCATTCCGGTGATCACGGAGATCGAGCTGGCCTTTCAGCTGGCGCAGCCGCAGCACTATGCGGCCGTGACAGGCACGAACGGCAAGACGACGACCACGACGCTGGTTTACGAATTTCTGAAGAAGGCGTACGGCGATAAGGCGCATGTCGCCGGCAATATCGGCATTCCTCTCTGCGAGGTCGTGCTCGAGCATGACCTGATGCACCAGAGCGGCCATTATATCGCGCTGGAGATGAGCCAGGGACAGCTGATTGATATCGATGCCTTCCGGCCGGAGGTTTCGACGATTCTGAATCTGACGCCGGACCACATTGATTTCATGGGCAGCCTTGATAATTATTACACCTCCAAGACGCGGATTTATAAAAACATGACAGAATCCGGCATGTTCCTGAAGAACATCGATGATCCGGTCATCGCGCAGTATACCGACCGGTACAAGGTGCCGTGCCGCGTTAAGACACTGTCTCTGCAGCAGGAGGCCGATGCCTGCCTGAAGGACGGCTTTGTCGTGATTGACGGGGAGAAGGTGATGCCGGTTTCCGAGATCAGACTGCCGGGCGATCACAACAAGCAGAACATCCTGGCTGCCGCCGGCCTCTGCCATGAACTGGGCGTATCGGCAGAAGATATCGCCGACGTCGTCCGTCATTTCAAGGGCGTCGAGCACCGGATCGAATTTGTGCGCGAACTGGATGGCGTGAAATATTACAACGACTCGAAGGGCACCAACACCGATGCGACGATCACGGCGCTCAAGGCTTTCGATCACGGCGTTATCCTCCTGGTCGGCGGTTTTGAGAAGGGACTTTCGATGGATGAGGTGAAAAAGCACCTCGGCTGCGTAAAGCAGGTAATTGGTTTCGGTGCATCCGGAAAGAGAATAGCGACGGATCTTGCCGGCGATCAGGCGATCGTCGTGACGGATCTCGTGCAGGCCGTGGATGAAGCACGCAAGGCGGCGGTAAGCGGTGATACGGTTCTCCTCTCACCGACCACTTCCTCCTTCGACCAGTATCCGAATTTTGAAGAGCGGGGAAAACATTTCAAGCAGATTGTAAACGCGCTGCAGTGAGCACTGCCGCAGTAAAAACAGCTGTGAAAAGGATGATTCTTTTTCACAGCTGTTATTTTTTTATGACTGCACAGACGGCTGCCTGTGCGGAAATGACTTGTTCAGATAGAACATCTTCAGTATGATCGGTGTCAGAATCGAGCTGACGATGATCAGCAGGATGACGCTGCTGAAGAATTTCTGGTCGATGACGTTCAGCGCCATGCCGCGCTGTGCGACGATCAGGGCGACCTCGCCTCGCGTCATCATGCCGCAGCCGATTTTCAGCGCATCATTGGACGAAAAGCCCAGCAGACGCGCCATGCCGCCGCAGCCGATGACCTTCGTGATCAGGCCGACACCGACGAACGCGAGTGAGAACAGCAGAACCGTCGAATCGATGTCGCGGATGTTGGTCTGCAGCCCGATGGACACGAAGAAGACAGGGCTGAAAATCATGTAGGAATTGACATCAACCTTCCGTGAAATGTAGCCGGCATCGCTGAGCTGGCACAGAATGACGCCGGCGGCGTAGGCACCCGTGATATCGGCGACGCCGAAAACATATTCCGCGAGGAAGGCGAAAAGAAAGGCAACGGCCAGCGCCATCACGGAAATTCTGTGTGTGTGCGGCCATTTGCGGTCCAGGAACCGGAACAGCTTCAGCAGAAAATGACCGGCTGCGAAGGCAAAGACGAAAAACAGAGCCGTACGCAGGAGAACGGTGCCGATGCTGGTGCCGGCATTGTTGGTGCCGATGACGAGCGTCAGCACAATGATGCCGATGACATCATCGATGACGGCGGCGCTCACAATGGCAGTCCCGACCTTCGTGCTGAGCTTTCCCAGCTCCTTGAGCGTCTGCACCGTAATCGAAACCGATGTCGCGGTCAGGATCGTGCCGATGAAAATGCCCTGGCAAAACTGCGCGGTGCCGACGGCGCCGAAGCCGTAAAAGGCCATATAGAGCAGGGTGCCGCACACGAGCGGCACAGCCACGCCGGCGCAGGCAATCAGGAGTGCCTTCAGCCCCGTCTCCCGCAGATCAGACATATTCGTGTCGAGACCGGCGGTAAACATCAGCATGATGACGCCGAGCTCCGCGAGCACAGAAATGAAATCCGAGCTCTGCACGACATTCAGCAGGCTCGGCCCGATTACGAGGCCGGCGATGATCTCGCCCGCCACACGCGGGATATTCAGTTTCTCGGAAAGAAGTCCGAAGACTTCTGCCGAAATAATGATAATAGCAAGCTCTCTGCACAGTTCAACCGAATCCATAAAAACGCCTCCTTGTTCCAGCCATAAAATTCTGTCTTATGGATGACGGCAGCAGACAACCAGATTGTTCTTACAAAAGAACAATTAACTCATTTTCCGGCAGATGTCAACAGAAATCTGCATTAAATTTCACTTTTTATACTGCGCAGGAAGAGATCGGAGAGCACCTCACGGGCCGTCTCCTCGCCGCTTAAGATGCGGTTTACACCGCAGCAGATCGGCAGGTCGACGTGATACTGTTCCCCGAGCTTTACGAGCGCCTTCGTCGTGTCGACACCTTCGGCGAGCTTGTCGAATTTTTCTCCTTTTACAAAGGCCTCGCCGAACTGGCGGTTGTGGCTGTACGGTGAAAAAAGCGTCGCCTGGTAGTCGCCGAGATGGCAGAGGCCGTAGGCGGAAAGTTCGTTGCCGCCCATGGCTTTGATCAGGCGGGAAATTTCTCTCGTGCCGCGCGACATCAGCGCACCCTTCAGGGAAACCAGATTCATGCCGTCGAGCATGCCGGCCGCAATGCCCATCGTGTTCTTGGCGGCGGCGCCGATCTCGTTGCCGATCAGGTCGCGGCCGATGTAGAAGCGGATCAGCTTGCTTGTAAATTCGCCGATCAGAAAACGCTTGGTCTCTTCATCGTCCGAATCGATGACCATGCAGTTCGGGATGCCGGCGTTAAAGTCCTGCGGGTGCCCCGGGCCGACCCAGATGGCGATCTTCGCATCCGGCGCGCAGGCAGAGGCAATCTGTGAGAGCCGGCAGCCGGTGCCGGTCTCGATGCCTTTCATGCAGAGCACGATGGTCTTGCCGGCCGTCTGCTCCGGCGGCAGCGTCTGCATGAAGGAGCGCAGCCGCTGAGCACTGATGGAGATGATGATCACGCGGGCGGAAGTGACCGCCTCGCCGAGATCGTCTGTCAGGCGGATGCTGTCCGGGAAGGTGAGCATGCCGTTGGTATGTGTTTCCTGTATTTCCTGCAGATGAGGAGAGCCTTGTCTGCCCCAGAGCGTCACGCGGTGCCCGATTTTATCCAGGTACCATGCGATGAATGACCCCCATCGTCCGCAGCCGAGCACGGATATTGTAAGCATAGAAAAAACCTCGATTCATATGTATTTGCTCATTTCATTATACCATACCGTAAATGCCCCTCTGTACTGTCTCAAAAATGCAAAAATGCAATTACGAAATCGCGGCACAGGCCGGAAAAGTCCTGCCGCGAAGATAATAACAATAATAATTATTGGTATTAATGACAATCGAAACGTTACTGTAGACAATTTTATTATGCATTTTATCTATTTTACTAATCAGTGAGCAGCCTTTATCAGCCAAAATGACAACAAAATAGACAAAAAACGGCAATACTGTCTATTTTGACAAAAATAGATGACATAATTCACCAGAAATAATGTATTTATTTGAGTAATTGCACAATAAATGAATTTGTGCAACTTTAGCCCTTGTTAAATTGCAATTACGAGTGTAAAATTGTAATTAAAGAAACCGATTAAGGTTGCATATATGGCAAAGTTAAATAATTAAAGGAGGTATTTTGCTATGGCACTTATGACAGGTGAACAGTACATTGAGAGTATCCGTAAAATTAAACCGGAAATCTACATGTTCGGAGAGAAGATCGAAAATCCGGTAGATAATCCGATTTTACGTCCATCATTAAATTCCGTCCGTATGACATACGATCTGGCACAGGATCCGAAATACGCAGATCTGATGACCGTTACTTCTCCGTTTACCGGCGAGAAGATCAACCGTTTCACACATATCCATCAGAGCACGGAAGACCTCAAGAACAAGGTCAAGATGCAGAGACTCTGCGGACAGAAGACCGCTGCCTGCTTCCAGAGATGCGTAGGTATGGATGCATTCAACGCTGAGTATTCAACCACTTATGAATGCGACAAGAAGTACGGCACACATTATTTCGACAACTTCAAGAAGTTCATGCTGTATGTTCAGGAGAACGACCTTACCGTCGACGGCGCTATGACCGACCCTAAGGGCGACCGTTCGAAAGCTCCTCACGCACAGGCTGATCCGGATCTCTATCTCCATGTAGTAGAGAGAAGACCTGACGGCGTAGTTGTACGCGGTGCCAAGGCTCATCAGACCGGTATCATCAATTCTCATGAAGTTATCGTAATGCCGACCATTTCCATGGGCCCGGATGACAAGGATTATGCAATTTCCTTCGCTGTTCCGCTTAATACCCCTGGCTTATTCATGATCGTCGGCCGTCAGTCCTGTGATACAAGAAAGACGGAAGGTTCACCGATTGATGTCGGCAACAGAGAGTTCGGCGGTGTTGAAGCACTTACCATTTTCGATAACGTATTTGTTCCAAATGACAGAATCTTCCTGAATGGCGAGACAGAGTTCGCAGGCATGCTGGTTGAGCGTTTCGCAGGCTATCATCGTCAGTCCTACGGCGGATGCAAGGTCGGTGTAGGCGATGTCCTCATCGGTGCTGCAGCTGTTATCGCTGATTACAACGGATGTCCGAAGGCATCTCACATCAAGGATAAGCTCATCGAGATGACGCATCTGAATGAGACCCTGTATTGCTGCGGTCTTGCATGCTCGACAGAAGGCCATCCGACAGAAGCCGGCAACTACATGATCGACCTTCTCCTTGCAAATGTATGTAAGCAGAACGTCACAAGATTCCCATATGAGATCTGCCGTCTTGCCGAGGATATCGCCGGCGGCCTTATGGTTACCGCTCCATCGGAGAAAGATTTCAGAGATCCGAAGCTCGGCAAGTACATTGACAAGTATCTCAAGGGCTCAGAGGATGTTTCCACTGAGAACCGTCTCAAGATGCTCAGACTGATCGAGAACCTCTGCCTCGGCACAGCAGCTGTCGGCTATCGTACAGAGTCCATGCACGGCGCAGGTTCACCGCAGGCTCAGCGTATCATGATTCAGAGACAGGGCAACCTGGCTTACAAGAAAGAGCTTGCCAAGGCAATCGCTCATATCGAAGAGTAATTTATTGCAATATCAGTAACTGAAAATGTGTTTTTTCCGCCCTGCTTCGGCAGGGTGGAAGATTCTAAGAAGTTTTTCAGCAATTATTTGCTGCGGATAAAAAATTCTGGCGGAGGGATTTATTATGGCGGAAGTTTCCTTGGATGATATCGAAAAAGTACTGGATGAGAAAATCAGGCCTGCATTAGCTCTCCATGGCGGCGATATACTGATTGACCGGCTTGAGGACGGCGTTCTTTACGTGAAAATGATCGGTCAGTGCAGCGGCTGCCCGTCCGCAGAAGTTGAACTTGAAGAAACGGTAGATGCCGAACTGACACAGGATTTTCCGGACATCAGGAAAGTGGCCATGGTCACCGGCGTCAGCGATGAGCTGATCGCCCAGGCAAGAGACATCATGGCGCTCAGACATCAGACACAGTAAGAGAAAATCAGCGATGACAGTTTATTACAAGTTCTGCGGAGGATGCAACCCGCGATATGACCGCGAGAAAGCAGCCGAGCGGATCCGGACACAATACCCGGAGATTGTTCTTACAAACGACAGCACGGCAGAAGCCGATGCCTCTGTGATTATCTGCGGATGCACCGCAGCGTGTGCGGAAGTATCGGATTCCTACGGACCTTACGGGCGGTTTGTGATCTGGGGCGAATCGGCGCTGGATGAACTGGATGATTTTCTTGGAAAAATCCTGGAGCAGACAGGCTGAATTTCCAATAAGGAAAGGAGTTATGCATTTATGAACTGGAGAGAAGAATATGCTGACAGAATCGTATCACCGAAGGAAGCAGTCTCTCATATCAAATCCGGCGACAGAGTTGTTGTCGATCATGCATGCGGCGAGCCGTACGTCATCACAGACGCCATGGCGAACTATGCAGATGAGTTCGGATATACAGATGTAGAAGTTGTACATATGGTTGCCATGGGCAAAGCCCTTTACTGCACGCCTGAGAATGCAAAGCATTTCAGACACAACAGTTTCTTCGTAGGCAAGACCACAAGAGACGCGGTCAATTCCCCGAGAGGCGACCTGACACCGGTTTATTTCTCCGAGATCCCGCATCTTCTCGAGACGGGTCTTCCGGTCGATGTCGCACTGATTCAGGTAAGCGAGCCGGATAAGCACGGCTACTGCTCATTCGGTATTTCCTGCGATTACACGAAGTCGGCAGCAGAGCATGCAAAGCTCGTCATTGCACAGGTCAACAAGAACATGCCTCGTGTACTCGGCGATAACTTTATCCATATCAGCAAGCTTGACTACATCGTGGATATCACCAATGACGTGATCGCACTGCAGCCGGCAAAGATCGGTGAAACCGAGAAGAAGATCGGCGAAAACGTGGCACAGCTCGTGCAGGACGGTGACTGCCTGCAGCTCGGTATCGGCGGCATTCCGGATGCCCTTCTGGCATTCCTCGGCGACAAGAAGCATCTGGGCATTCATTCCGAGATGTTCTCCGATGGCGTTGTTGACCTGATCAAGGCAGGTGTCATCGATAACAGCCGCAAGCAGATCGATGTCGGCAAGAGTACCGTAACATTCCTTATGGGTACCCGCAAGCTGTACGATTTCGTAGATGATAACCCGACCGTCCTGATGGAGCCGGTAGATGTCGTCAACGATCCGTATGTGATCTGCCAGAATGATAACGTATGTTCCATCAATTCCTGCGTTGAGGTTGATCTGATGGGCCAGGTTGTTTCCGACTGCATCGGTCTCAAGCAGATTTCCGGCGTCGGCGGTCAGGTCGATTTCGTCCGCGGCGCAAACCTTTCCAAGAACGGCCGTACCATCATGGCTATGCCGGCGACGACGGGACACGGAACCATTTCCAAGATTGTTCCGTTCATCACCCAGGGCGCAGCGGTTACGACCAACAGATTTGATGTCAACTACGTTGTTACGGAATATGGTATTGCACAGCTCAAGGGCCAGACGCTCCGCGAAAGAGCAAAACGCCTGATTGCCATTGCAGCACCGCAGTTCCGTGATGAACTTACTGCTGAATACAAGAAGAGATTCGAATATTGATCTCCCATATTATATAATTGCCCGCACATACACAGGCTGCTCTGCCCGAAGAGGGCAGAGGTGTATGTGCCGGGACTACAGGAGGATATATGGAACAAGCTACACAACAGTTTGAATGTAAGCACGTGAAACTCGGGCCGTTCAAATTCAGATTACCATTTGTACATTATCGTTTTGAGATTCCTGAGTACATTCAGGGTCTTCTGATGTGTTCTGTCTGCCTGTCAGCAATCACACTGCTGCAGACGGATCTGAATATGCCATTTGCAGTGGCACTTGCTATTGTAATCATCAACGGCGCAGGCTACCTGCTCCATACCATGTTCGGCGATCCGGTAGTTCCAGGTTGGATCACACCGGCAATTCCTCTGCTCGAAGCGTACTGCCTTTCCTTCCCGGAAGGACCGCAGAGAGTGCAGGGCCTGATCGCATTTGAGATGGAACTTGGTATTTTCTGTATCATACTTGGTGTTACCCATCTCGCCGGCAGACTGATCAAACTGATCCCTGCCCCGATCAAATCCGGTATCATTCTCGGTGCCGGCATCGCCGCTGTTGTTTCTGTATTCAAGGATGATGGAAGATTTTCACAGGCCCCGATCACCACGACGGTCTGCCTCGTAATCGCATGCTTCCTTCTGTTCTCGAACAGATTTGCAAAGTGGTCACAGGAAAACAAGTTCTGGCATACCATTGCCAACCTTGGTATTCTTCCTGCAATCCTGATTGCCTGCATCCTCGGACCGATCTCCGGTGAGATAGCTACTCCTGAATTCACGACACTGTTCTCACATCCGGATTTCATCGGACTGTGGAGAGACTGGACAGGTTTCGGTGCCATCGGCTGGCCGTCTGCACAGCAGTATATTCAGTCGATCCCTACCGTAATTTCCATTTATGTCGTTCTTTTCGGTGATGTTGTTCAGTCCAAATCTCTGATCAACGATGCCGTTCGTGCAAGAGGCAATGATGAGATCGTAGATTACAACCCTGACCGTGCTCACATGATCTTCGGTTTCCGTAACTTCATCATGTCCATCATTTCCCCTGATATCTGTATGTGCGGACCGCTGTGGGCTGCAATGCAGGTAGTTGTCTGCGAACGTTACAAAAAGGGCAAAGAGGCAATGCCTTCCATGTACGGCGGCGCTGCTTCCTTCCGTTGGGGAACCTTTACCGGATACTGGATCGGGCCTATCGTTGCGCTGGTAACGCCGATCATGAGTGTCGCGATGGCACTGACCATGATCGTACAGGGCTTCGTATCCTGCCGTATCGGTGTAACGCAGGCAAAGTCTTTCAAGGATCTCGGTATTTCCGGATGTATTGCCGGTGTTATCGTGTGCCAGAGCTCTGCGTGGGGCCTGCTGATCGGTATTATCCTCACCTTCCTCTGCTACGATAAAGATTTCCTGAAGGGCGATGTGACAGCCGGACATATGTGGTCACCTGAGGTTGAAAAACTCACAGAGGATCAGAACTCACTCGAAGGCTGATAACTGAACATCTGGTAACTGTACCTCTGGTTGATTCCCTGCCCGCATGCGGACAGGGAATCTGAGCCTGAGGGGTTTTATGAGGCAGCAATATGACAAATCTGGAAAAATACAACAAAATCATCAAGAAATATCTTAAATGCAAGGATGAAGAGTTAAATGACGAGACACTCGTCTATAACCGCTATCCGACCTGGGATTCCGTCACCCATGTGGACATGGTTTCGGAACTCGAGGAGACATTCGGTGTCTATTTTGAAACCATCGATATCACATCATTCGGAAAATATTCGCTGGGGATCGAGATCCTCAGAAAATTAGGCGTGGACATCTGATCGGATCGGATCAGACGCGCAGTATAAGAATCTGAAAAGAAGGAGGCATACGTATGATTTTCGGAATTGACAAAGTGGATCGCAGCAGAGCAGCTATGAAATCGCCGGACGGACGGACCGTCACCTACGGCGGGCTGTGCGATGCAGCGGAGAGTATGAAAAAATTTCTTCCGGAGAGAGCACTTGCCTTCTGTATGTGCAGCAATACGCCGGGCTCTGTGATTGGCTATATCAGCCTGATGGCAGGCGGCGCGGCGGTGCTGCTTCTGGATGCACATCTCCCTTCGGATCAGTTTGAAAGATTCTACGGAGAGTACAGACCTTCCCTGATCTGGTGTCCGGACGGCAGTCATGAGAACTGCAGCGGGCATCTGAAAAAACAATTATGCCAGTCAGAGGATTACAGTCTCTGGGATACCGGAAATCCTGTTTACCCGTTATCTCCGGATCTCACTTTGCTGCTGGCAACCTCCGGCAGCACGGGTAATCCTAAATTGGTACGCCTGTCAAAGCTGAATCTTGAGTCAAATGCAGAGTCCATCTGTGAATACCTGAAGATCGATGAAAACGAGCGCGCGATTACAACACTTCCTATGAACTATACCTACGGTCTATCAATTATAAACAGCCATCTCATGGTTGGCGCGTGCCTGCTGATGACTCCTGACAGTTACGTCCAAAGTCCTTTCTGGGAGTTTTTTGAGCAAGAGAAAGCAACCAGCTTTGGCGGCGTACCTTATACATATGAACTTCTGAAAAAAATACACATTTTTAATAAAAAACTGCCGTCGCTCCACTACATGACGCAGGCCGGCGGCAAGCTGCCGACCGCACTGCAGATCGAGCTGGCGCAGTGGTCTGCGGAAAACGGCAGTCTGTTTTACGTGATGTACGGCCAGACGGAGGCCACGGCCAGAATGGCCTACCTTCCGCCGCAGAACTGCCTGAAAAAACCGGGCAGCATGGGCATCGCGATCCCGGGCGGCCGCTTTGAACTGGTGGATGAAAACGGAAACGTGATCACGCAGCACCATAAAAGCGGCGAGCTTGTCTACAGCGGGCCGAACGTCTGCCTCGGCTATGCACAGCAAAAAGAGGATCTCGCGCTCGGCGATGAAAATCACGGCCGCCTGATGACCGGCGATATCGCCGAGACAGATGAGGATGACTATTATTACATCGTCGGCAGGAAGAAACGGTTCCTGAAGCTTTTCGGTATCCGCATCAACCTGACGGAGTGCGAGAATATTCTGCAGGAGAAATATCCGCAGGACACCATCATCTGCGGCGGAACCGATAATAACCTTAAAATCTACACGGCCGACCCGGACGCAGCCAGAGGCAGCGCGGCGATCCTGGCCGACTATCTGCACATCAACCGCAAGGGATTTACCGGCTGTCTGATCGACCGGATCCCGCGGAACGCCTACGGCAAGATCCAGTTCAGCAGCCTGGATGCAGCCGTACAGCAGGAGTTTCATGATTGAAGAGAGGTGGAAGCAATGCCGGAAAAAACATTTCCGTTCTCTTTAACCAAAGAAAAGAAAGACAATTATCTGACACAGGAACTTACAAAGCTCACGCTCTATCACAGAGAGCACTGCCGGTATTACCGGAAAATGACGGATGCGATCGGTTTTGATCCCGCAGCCATCCGCCATTATGCGGATCTGCCGTACCTGCCGGTCACACTTTTCAAGGAACTGCGCCTGAGCAGCCTGCCGGAAGAGGAGGCGGACTACAAGACCGTGACTTCCTCCGGAACCAGCAGCCAGAAGCGTTCGCAGATTATTCTCGATGCGGACACGCGCACGCAGCAGCAGATCGCACTGACCAAAATAGGAAGCTCCTTTCTGGGCGGACGGCGGATGCCGTACCTGGTGATTGACTGTCCGTCCACCATACACAGCCGGAATAATTTCTCGGCACGCACGTCCGGCATCATCGGCTTTTCCATTTTCGGCACGCACAGGACATTTGCCCTGCGCGATGACATGAGCCTGGATCTGGAAGCCGTCCGGAATTTCCTGGAGCAGTACGGCGGCAGCCGTTTCCTGATCTTCGGGTTTACGTTCATGGTCTGGGAGTATTTTCTGAGAGTGCTGGAAAAGGAAAACATCAGGCTTGACTGTTCCAATGCCATCCTGCTGCACGGCGGCGGGTGGAAGAAGATGCAGGATAAAGCCGTTTCCAAAGCGGAATACAAGGATCGGCTGCAGAAGGCCTGCGGCATCAGCCATGTGCTGGAGTATTACGGGATGGCCGAGCAGACGGGCAGCATTTTCTTTGAATGTGAATGCGGCCACCTGCACTGCTCCGACTATTCGGGCATACTGTTTCGCCGGCCGGAGGATTTCAGCCTGTGCGGCATCGGTGAGCCGGGGCTGATCCAGGTGATGTCTCTGCTGCCGAAAAGCTATCCTGGCCATAACCTCCTGACGGAGGATGAGGGGCGCCTGCTGGGCGTGGATGACTGCCCGTGCGGCCGGGCCGGTGAGTATTTTGAAGTAATCGGAAGAGTCAGAAATGCGGAACTGAGGGGGTGCAGTGACACCTATGAAGCCATTGGATCTTGAAAAAATCAAAGAAATGCCGATAGAATATCTGGCCGGCGACGCGCAGGTGCTGGCCCGGCTGCCGCAGCAGGAACCGTGGGTTCCGTTTGATGACAGGACACTCGCCTTTCTGAATGCGCTTTCCGCCGCTCTGCGCCGGAATCCGCAGACCCGGCAGATGCCGGATGCGGCGTCCTTCGCCTTCTGGTGCCGACAGGGAAATATGCAGCAGCTGAAGAAGAAATATGCACAGCCGGACCGGATCGGGCGCGGCATCACGGTGCATTTCGCACCGTCCAATATCCCGGTCCTGTTCGCTTTCACCCTTGTCTCCGGACTTCTTTCCGGCAGCTGCACGGTCGTGCGGCTGGCCAGGAAAAAGAGTCCGCAGGAGGCACTGATCTGTGCGGCCATCCGCCAGCTGACGGAGGGAGAATTCAGAGAGCTTAGGCCGCGGATTGTGCTCTGCCGGTACGCGCACAGCAGCGAGATCACGGATATGCTGTCTTCTGTCTGCGACGTGCGGGTCCTGTGGGGATCCGACGAGTCGGTGCTGGCAATCCGTAAATCGCCCCTTCCGCCGCGCGGCGTCGATATGCCGTTTGCCGCGAGAGGCTCTGCGGCGGTGATCCGCGCAAAGTCGGTTCTGGAAAGCGACAGTGTGGATATACTCGCCAGAAACTTTTATAATGATACTTATCTGAATGACCAGAATGCGTGCTCATCACCTGTGATGATCGGCTGGCTCGGCGAGCCGGATGAGGTGCAGGCGGCACAGAAAATATTCTGGTCTGAAATGGAAAAACTTCTTGCCGCCAGAAATTATACGGTACCCGCGGAGCTGGCGGTCCGCAAGCTGAATGCGGCTTATGTGCTCGCAGCAGTCTGCGGTGCAGAGAAAATCATAAGACATGACAGCCGGCTGATCCGCGTACAGGTGCCGGCTTTTTGTGAAGATATGTGGGAGCATACCGTTCCGGGCGGCTTTTTCATCGAGTGCGCAGGCACAGACCTTTCGATGATGTGTCCGGTGCTCGGAAGCCGCTGCCAGACGGTCTGCCGGATCGGCGTGGAAGCACAGGAGATCGCGGCGATGACGGCCGCGCAGGGACTGCGCGGTGTCGACCGGATCGTGCCGGCCGGCCATACGCTGGATTACGCGCTGACATGGGACGGTTTTAACATGATAGAAATGATGTCCAGGAAAATCAGCTGTGAATGAACCGGGGTGTACATATGGAATTTTCAGTGGAGAATGAGAACTGCGTGCTGCAGGGCACCGTCGAAGGGTGCGGCCCTGTATTGCTTCTGATTCACGGCGTCGCCTGCGACAGAACGCATTTTCGCGAGGCGGCTCGCTATCTGTCTCCGTACTACAGTGTGGTGACGTACGACCGACGCGGCTATTCTGACAGCAAGACAGGTGAAAATGCTTCTTTCAGCGCGCGGGTGCAGGCAGAAGATGCGGTTCGCATTCTCGATTATCTCGGCTGCGGGTCTGCAGCGGTTGCGGCGAGCAGCGCAGGCGGCATCGTCGCACTGGAGATGGCACAGCGCTTTCCGGAACGGGTCAGCCGGCTTTTCCTCCACGAGATCCCGCTCGCTGCCGATGCGGCGGTGCAGGAGGAGCTGGACCGCTGGCACAGGGAGATGGCCAAGGCGGCCGCCAACCGCAATATCGCAAAAGCCATGTCGCTCCTCGTCCGCGCGATGGGCGGCTATGCCAGGGATGCGCAGCCGGTCGCACCGGATCAGCAGGTCCGGAACCTCGAGAATCTGAAAATATTTCTGTACCATGAAATGGATGAATTTCTCGCCTACGGCCGCGGGCGGAAGGTGTATCTTCCGATGCCCTGCGTGATCGCGTCCGGCGAGATGGACCGCAGCGGTCTTTTTTCACTCCATGCGCCGGAAACAGCACAAAGCCTCGGGTGCCGGTATCTCCGCGTACCCGGCTACCATAATTATGCGTCAGATCTGCCGTACAGCTATGCGGTTACATTGCTCGGCGTTCTGCGCTCGATGAACTAATTTATCAGGTGGAGATCAATATGGATAATCTGATCAGACAAAGCAGCGATTACATTTACATTCTGCGCACCGTCAGTGAGGACGAGCGCCGCGGTAAGGCGGAGGAAGCCTTCCGTGAGCTGGAAAAGACGGCCAGGAAGGAATTCGGCCATGAACTCGATACTTTCCGGGACAATCTGCCGGACCTGATGTCCCTTGTTGTCGACCATTCGATGGATGAGAAAGAAGAAAAGAGCGAAGAGGCGGCAAAACCGAGTCTCAAAGCCGCACTCAAAGCCACTATGGAAGATACGGCGCGGTCGATGAACAACGAGAAACAGGTGCTGAATCTGACGGCGGATTCGGAGAAACAGGCATCCCGCCTCGTACGCGATATGCGCACGCTCGGCAAGCAGATTGCCGAACTGCGGGCTGTCAGCGGAGAAAATGCGCTGGCGGACGGCTATGCCTCGGCGGCATCCGCCTTTATTGCCGAAAATATCTGGACAATCTGGAACGAACGCATATATCCGGCCTACGACAAGGATGATATGCCGTCCGATCAGCTCTGGACGTCGGTGATCGATCTGACAAGCTACTGCATCGGCATTCTGGAGGAGTGCATACGGCTGACGCGCGACGAGAGAACGATGGAAAACGTGCAGCGCTATGAGCATCTGATCCGCCTGCATGATTTTTCGATCAATTCGGCGGGGTGGGCCTATGATATGATGGGTTCCAATGTCAACATGACGGCGGGATTCGGCCGGTCATGGCACGTCAGCAAGACGCTGGAAGACCGGGAAATCAAGGTGCACAGACAGAAAATCGACGAGTACAACCGGAACGCTTCTGCCATCCGGCAGGAGCTGGCCGATCGTGCATACGCCGAGGAGAAAAACGCGCACGCCAGAAAGATGGCGGAGGATGCACAGGCGCAGGAAAAATATCATCAGAAACTGAAGAAACAGGATGAGGAGAACCGGCAGCATGCCGAAGCGGCGGAAAAATATCTGCAGGAGGGAAACCGCCGTATGGCGGCGGTCGAATACTGGAAGGGCATGCAGTACGGAAAAGCCCGTGAGATCTGCGACTTCCGGACGCTGATTGCGGCCGGGCAGTCCCATACGCTCGGTCTGATGCCGGACGGCAGCGTGAAATGCGCAGGTGACGGCATGGACGGCGGCGGCAATGACACGAAGGTATGCCGTGTCGGCGGATGGAAAAATATCGTGGCCGTTTCGGCTTCAAGCTTTTCGAGCATCGGCCTGTCGGTGAGCGGCTCGGCTGTTACGGCCGGCTATAATCGGGGCAACAACCTGAGCGTCGCGCTCTGGCACGATGTGGTGCAGGTCAGTGCGGGTCTTCATCATACCGTGGGCCTGCAGAAATCCGGCTATGTTTCCGCAGTCGGCAACAACGGGTATAAGCAGTGTGCGACCGCCGGCTGGAAGGATATCCGCGAGGTATCCGCCGGTGCCTACCATACGCTCGGGCTGCGGAACAACGGCACAGTGGTATCCTGCGGTGCCCGTGAATACGGGCGGTGCGATACGGATGACTGGAGGGATATCATCATGATCGCCGCCGGCGGCGGCCATTCCGTCGGCCTGCGCGCGGACGGCACGGTGGTGGCCTGCGGACAGAATGATGAGGGACAGTGCAATGTGCAGGCATGGCGCGATATCGTTTCCATTGCCGCCGGCAATGTCCACACGGTCGGCATCCGCAGGGACGGTACGGTGGTGGCCTGCGGCCTCAATGACCGCGGACAGTGCAGCGTAAAAGGCATCCGCGGCGCCGTTGCGGCGGCAGCCAGCAATCACACGGTTGTTCTCTGCGAGGACGGTACGGTGGTTTGCGTCGGCGACAACAGACACCGGCAGAACAAGACCGCGAAGTGGAATCTGTTTTCGATGAACGGTCTGCGCGGGAAAGGGCTCAACGATGCGGCCCTCAGAGAAACGGTGGAAGAACTGAACGAACTCAAGGAAACATACCGGCATCTCGGCCGGCTTGCGTTCCGCAGAAGAAAAGAAGTCTGGAGTAAGATCCAGGAACTGGAAAAAACAATATCGGGAGCAGAGGATTCAGCCTCTGCTTCCGAATAAGCGGTTAAGTTCCTTATTATTGGACTGTTTTGCCCGGATGGCCTGCTGCGTTTCAAGATCATACTGCTTCTGCAGACTGATCAGAAATTCGCGGGTCGGCGGGTTCCTTTCGATATGCTCCGGCAGGTACATGCTGTCGCAGTCCCTGATGCATGCGGTCAGCTGGTCGTAGATACTGACGCACCGGCTGCGGAAATCATCCGGGACGGCGGATGGCTGTATGATCCGGCAGGCATCGTGCACCGTCTGTGCAATCCGCGTCCGGACAGCCTCGCAGGCGGCACAAGCGCCTCTTTTATAAAGCGCGGTCAGCTCGCTGTCGGAATCGGGCTTTTCTGCCTGCTCATGCAGCCGGAGAATGTCAGCGGCGATTTCGTACTTTGCCGTGCGGTATTCCTCTATTGCCGCGGGATCGTGCGGATGGCGCCGGAACGCTTCATCACAGGCGGTATCCCTGCTGGTGATGGACTGTAAATCGGAATTCATGAGATATTTAACCTTTCTGCCTTATAATCTGATGTACGGTGACATTGCAATTGTATCATAATCAGGCGCGAAAGTGCGGCTGAGGCGTGCTGTATTTCAGTATACACGGGCACTGATGCAGATATTTACTTGAAAAAAACTGAGACAGCTATATAATTATTTTATAAATTGCCAAAATGCAATGTTGTAATCGGAGAGGGGAAGAACAGTGAGCGGGAAAAAAGGCGAGGAGAATATAATTTTTTCCAATTACGGAAACCTGGCGGCAGCCGATATACTGGAACATGTCAATGACGGTATCTATATTACCGATCACGAAGCCAATACAATATATATCAATCACCGGTATGAAATGGTCAGCGGCCTGCGCAGGGCCGATGTCATCGGACAGAACATGAAGGACATGGTGTCGAACGGCGTCATTTCGCAGAGCGGTACGCTGGCCGTGCTCGAGAGCGGTGAGAGCGTGTCGATGGAGCAGCGTTTCAATACGGGACGGCAGGCGATCATCACCAGTACACCGATTTACTGGGGTGAAGGTGAGGAGAAGCATATAGTGCTCGTCCTCACGGTTGTCAATGAAATCACGGAACTGAATTCACTGCGCCGTGAGTTGGAGCGTCTGCATACGATGAATCAGATGTATGTCAGCCGGATTCAGAAGCTCCAGGATGAACTGAAAGGGGAGGACAGTTTTCTGGCGGAGGACCCGGAATCCAAACGTATGCGGGAGCGGGTTGAACGCGCGGCGCTCATCGATGACCCGGTATTCGTATACGGGGAGAGGGGCACGGGCAAGGAGAGAATTGCGTCCTATATTCACCGCAATTCTGTCAGGAGTCCGCATCCGTTCCTGAAAATCGACTTTTCGGCGCTGCCGGAGAATCAGACAGCTGCCTATCTGTTCGGCAGAATCGATCCGGAGACGAAGAAGTACAGACCGGGCATTCTGGAAAATGCAGTCGGCGGAACGGTCTATATCAAGGATATAAGCCAGATGCCGGCCATCCTGCGGTCGCGTTTTCTGGCAATGTTCCAGCGCAGGAAATGCCTGCTGGGAGATGGACTGCAGCATTATCTGGATATCCGTTTCATCGTCGGGAGCCGGATGACGGTCGATGAGCTGCAGGCAGGCGGCTATGTCAACGAGGAAATGCGCAATACGCTGCTTGTGCTGCAGATTCCGGTAAAACCGCTCCGGGAGCGCCGGGAGGATATTGTGCCGCTCGCAGATTATTTTCTTAAGCAGTACAACAAGCAGAGCGGCGAGGGCAAATATTTTTCGGAGAACTGCCGGCACGCCATGTATAATTACGACTGGCCGGATAATATCGAGGGACTTCGGATCCGCGTGCGCCGGGCGGCGATTCTGAATCCGCAGGATGAGATCACGACCGAGGATATTTTCCCGGAGAAGACCGAACAGGAGCAGGAGACGGAGCAGCTTAGAATACCGGACCCGCAGCCGGATGAAAATGGTTCCATAGACCTGAAGATGCAGGTCTACAGGATGGAAGCCGACTATATGACGCGTGCCTTTCATAAATTCGGCAACGCCAGACTGGCGGCAGAGAGCCTGCAGATGGACAGTTCGACATTTGTCCGGAAAAGGCAGAAATATATCAGGCTGGGGCTGATGGAACGCAGAACCAGACTGCCGGATGGAGGCACCGCAAATGAAACTCGGGAAAGAGAAAATACTTGAGATACTGCCGCACAGGGAGCCGATGCTGCTTGTGGACAGCGCAGTGCTCGATGCAGAGCGCGGGCTCGTGCAGGCGCAGCTGGCGGTCGATCCGGCGTGGGATGTCTTCCGTGGACATTTCCCGGGAGATCCCGTTCTGCCGGGTGTATATATTCTGGAGAGCATGGCGCAGACGGCCGACCTTCTGCTGCTCTGGCCGCAGGAAAACCGCGGGAAACTCCCTGTTTTCCTCGGCGCAAAGCAGCTGCGCCTGATCAGGCCGGTGCGCCCGGGCAGCCTTCTGCAGATGACGGCCGAACTGCTGAGCGAGCAGGACGGCCTGGCAGATTTCAGGGTGAAAGCCATGGCGGACGGAAAACGCGCCGCCGCCGGGCAGATTGAACTTGTTCTTAAACAGAAGAGGGCAGAAGATGGGTAAAAATCCATTTGCACGCTTATTTCGCAGGAAGGATCCGCCGGATAAGGGGCAGAATCCGCCGCTTACGGAGAAACAGGATGCCGCGCCGGAGCAGGGGCAGAATCCGCTGCTTTCGAAGAAGCAGGATACCGCGCCGGATAAGGGGCAGAATCCGCAGCCTCCGGAGAAACAGGATGCCGCGCCGCAGACGCCGGAGCACGCCGCTGCGCTGGCGGATCTGGAGTGGCAGCTGCTGCGCGGCTTAAAGCTGGAAAAGAGCGGCGGCGAATACAGCATGACGCGGGAAGATTTTGACTTCGAGCACCTGAGCCGGTATGAGACGTGGACGGACGAACTGCTTGACAGCCGCCGAGGCGAACTGCAGGAGAACGGCCCGGCGCTTGTGCGGCAGCGCAAGATTCTGACCTTCCGCGATGCGGACCCGGCGCAGTACGAACGCCTGAAGGGAGAGCTGCCGGCCGTCTCCGAGGAAAAGCGCCGGCAGGTGCGCGAGATCATGGAGATTGAACTTGCCTGGGCGCAGGCGTCGCTGATACAGCTGCCGGACACCTGGCGGCGGGAGCCATCTCTCGACCGGGAGAAGGCGATTGCCTACGGGGAAGTTTCTTTTGAGACCGGCCTGGAATCAGAGCTGCTGACATACGGCGAAGAGACACTGCGCCTGTACCGCAGGATGGTGGATGACTGCAAGGCAGCAGACATCAACCTGATCGTCAGAGTCTTTGACAATAAGGCAAAGCGCAGAGGTTTTATGTCCGCACAAGCCCTGGAGGCGCACATACGGCGATCGTATGCGACGCCCTGTTGATAAGGGTTATGATCTGCGGGCAGCAGATAAGGAGTAAGAATGAACAGTTTTACATATTGTGTGCCGACCAAGGTTTATTTCGGCAAAGGCCAGCTCGAGCATCTCAGTGAAGAGCTGGCAGCATACGGCCGCCGCATCCTGTTTGTGTATGGCGGCGGTTCCATCATAAAAAACGGTCTGTATGAGAAAGTCACAGCGGCAGCGGAAAAGGCCGGCTGCACGCTCACCGAGCTGTCCGGCGTCAAACCGAATCCGCGCATTGATCTGGTCCGGGAAGGCGTGCGGCTCTGCCGGGAGGAGAAGATCGAGGCGGTTCTGGCCGTCGGCGGCGGATCGGTCATCGATACCGCCAAATTCGTCGCAGCCGGTGCCTGCATGGACGGCGACCCGTGGGAGCTGACCTCGCCGCACACCGCGGTGGAGAAAACGCTTCCGCTTCTGACGGTGCCGACCATGGCGGCGACCGGTTCGGAGATGGATGCGAGTGCCGTCATTTCCAATCCGGAAACCCATGATAAAATCGGCAGGACGGTGCAGGCGTTTTACCCGAAGGTATCGTTTCTGGACCCGGAAAACACGTTTACGGTCAGTGCGAGACAGACGGCCTGCGGCAGCGCGGATATCCTTTCCCATATCATGGAAGAATATTTCACAATGGATGAGGACCTTTACATGCTGGACTGTGTGATGGAAGGTCTGATGAAGACCGTCATCCGCTATGCCCCGATTGCCATGAAGGAGCCGGATAATTATGAGGCGAGAGCCAACCTGCTCTGGGCATCGGAATGGGCGATCAACGGGCTGATCGAAGGCGGCAAGAGGCAGGCGTGGAGCTGCCATCCGATCGAGCATGAGCTCTCGGCGTACTACGACATCACGCATGGCCTGGGCCTTGCGATTCTGACGCCGCGCTGGATGGAGTACTGCCTCGACGAGAAGAACGTTTCAAGGTATGTGCAGTTCGGTGTCAATGTCTTCGGCCTCGATGCGGCGCAGGATCCTTTTGAAACTGCCAGGGAGGCAATTGAAAAAATGAAAGAGTTCCTGTATGATACTCTTGGAATAGAAAGTTCGCTGACGGAGATCGGCATCGACGATGCCCGCTTTCCGGAGATGGCGAAGAAGGCATACAGGAGAGGACTTGTATTCGCATTCAAGACGCTGCGTCCGAAAGATGTGGAGAATATTCTGCGAATGTGTCTTTGAAATCAAGGGGCTGCCTTCGGCGGTCCCTTTTTTATGCCGCGAAGGCGGCAAAGGGGAGGATGGCAATGAAGATACTGATTGTACGGCACGGAGATCCGGATTACGAGCGCGACTGCCTGACGGCGAAAGGCCGCCGGGAAGCGGAGATGCTGGCGCAGGAGCTGTCGAAAATGGAGATCGCTGCCTTTTATCAGTCGCCGCTCGGCCGGGCCCGGGAGACCGCACTCTACACGCTCAGGAAAATGAACAGGACCGCGAAGACGCTGGCCTGGCTGCAGGAATTCAAGGTGACAATCGACAGACCGGATGTGGAAGGACTGTCTTCGATCTGCTGGGACTGGCTGCCGGATGACTGGACGCAGCGGCCGGCTCTTTTTGGCTATGATACCTGGTACAAGGATCCGATCATGGCCGCCGGCGGGGCGCAGAAGCGGTACCGCTGGGTGGCGCAGGGCTTTGAGTCCGTGCTGGCAGAGCACGGCTACGTCTTCAACGGCAGGACGTTTGACGTGAAGCAGAACAATCACGACACGATCGTCTTTTTCTGCCACCTCGGCGTGCAGTGCGTGATGCTTGGCCATATCATGCACATCTCTCCGATGATTCTCTGGCAGAATACGGCGGTGGCGCCGACCTCTGTCACGGTGCTAAACAGCGAGGAGCGCAGCAAAGGAACGGCGGTGTTCCGGATGAGCCGGATGGGCGATATTTCGCACCTGTACAAAAACGGCGAGGAGCCGTCGCTGTCCGCCCGGTTCTGCGAGTGTTTTGAAGATGATACGCGTCATGTGTGAGAAAAATTATAAAAACCTGTTGACAATAAATGAATGATCGTTTAATATAGGTGCAAGGCGAGGTGTCTTATGAGAAAAAAAGATGATGATAAACAGCAGCGGATCAAGGTATCCGTGACCGAGCTTATGCTCGAGGAGGGCTGGAGCGGTACTTCCATCGCCAAGATCGCGCACCGGGCAGGGGTTTCCCCGGCAACCGTGTACACGTATTTTGATAACAAGGAAGATATGCTCCAATGCATCTACCGCGAGTACGCAGATGACATCTTCCGCTATATGCTCAGCAAGGTCAATGCCTCCATGCAGGGGCCGCAGATCATTGATACGCTGATGCGCAGCTTTTACCAGTACCTGACGGATAACGAGGAATCGTTCAGCTTCGTCATGCAGTTTTCCAACTGCAAGGCGATGTCGCAATCCTGCCCGCTCGAGAACAGCATGAAGGGTGTCCGGCAGCTGCTGGATGAGATGAAGGACAGGCAGATGATCCGCAGCTACAGCGATGAGAGCCTGGCGGCGGTGATTTTCACGCCGGTCAAGGCCTTGGCGTACAAGGAGAATCTGAGCAGTGACAGGAAGAGTCAGCTGCTGGATGAAGTAATCGAGATGGTGCAGACGGCACTGCTTCGATAGCAGATGGAAAAATCAGTGGAACTTCGGTTCCGCTTGTTTTT
>OMWM01000007.1 GCA_900314775.1 uncultured Eubacteriales bacterium
TTGTTCTGGCTCAGCATATTGAAAATCCATGCGACCGCACCTTTCGCCTGATACCCCGTGAAGGAAGTGATCAGCTCAGGCAGGGACATCAGCGATCCGGCAAAGATTACCGGAATTACGTTGGAAGCATTGATCATAAACGGAATGTTGCTTCCGACACCGCCGACAGCTCTTCTTCCGACCATTTTGGAAGAATTCTGTACCGGTATTCTTACATAGGCATCCTGAAGGCATACGCAGAAAGCAATCATGAAAAGGATAATTGCCAGAATAATGAGGAAGGCAAGGCCGGCCTGCACAATATTCCTGCCCTTCAGATATGCATCGTATAATGTTCCGATATCCTGCGGCATTCTGGAAACAATGTTGAACAGCAGGATCATCGAAATACCGTTGCCAACACCGTGCTTTGTAATCTCCTCGCCAAGGAAGATGAGTACAACAGCTCCTGTGATCAGAGCTACAATGACAACAATCACAGCCGGAATGGATTTGACTGCCAGCGAATTGCTGCGGTAAAAAGCAATTCCCATAGCGACGGCCTGCAGTGCGGAGAGACCGATTGACAGGTAAAATGTATACTCATTGATCTTGTCTCTGCCGTCCTGATCCTTCTGGAGTTCTTCCAGTGAAGGAATAATGATCGTCATCAGCTGCATGATGATGGATGCAGTGATATACGGAGTGATGCTGAGTGCAAAGATAGACATCTGACTGAACGAACCGCCTGTCATCATATCAAACAGGCTGACCGCACCGGACTGCTGATTAGCAAACCAGTTTGAAAAGACATCACGGCTGACGCCCGGCACAGGAATCTGTGCGCCGAGCCGCGTGATTACGAGAACCAGCAATGTAAACAGAAGTCCTTTGCGGATGTTCGGAACCTTCAGAATCTTACCTAAGTCCCAGCCGCCCCTGTATGAATCAGACATCAGATTACCTCAACTGTACCGCCGAGAGCCTTGATTTTTTCCTCGGCTGAAGCACTGAACTTATTTGCCTTAACAGTTAATTTCTTAGTAAGTTCGCCGTTGCCAAGTATTTTAACGCCGTCACCGGCTTTGGAAATCGCACCGCTTTCAAGAAGTGCTTCCGGTGTTACGACAGCGCCGTCTTCAAATCTGTTTAACTCAGATACGTTGATTGCAACGATATCCGGTGTGTTTCTGTTGGTGAAGCCTCTCTTAGGGAGTCTTCTGTACAGAGGCATCTGACCGCCCTCAAAGCCCGGCCTTGGTGCTCCTGAACGTGCCAGCTGGCCCTTGGAACCCTTGCCTGCTGTCTTGCCGTTGCCTGAACCATGTCCACGGCCGACACGGAAATTCTTGCTGTGCGTGGATCCTGCAGCTGGCTTTAATTCTGATAAATTCATGACGTGCACCTCCTGTGATCAGATCTCTTCAACTTTTACAAGATGCTTTACCTGGTCAACCATGCCTCTGGTGCATGGATTGTCCGGAAGCTCCACAGACCTGCCGGTCTTGTGAAGTCCTAAAGCTTCTACAGTTCTTCTGTGCTTCGGAATTGCACCGATTGTTGACTTTACTAAAGTAATTTTAAGCTTACCAGCCATTTCAAGTGCCTCCTTAACCTAAGATCTCTTCGACTGTCTTGCCGCGCTTTCTGGCAACTTCCTCAGGAGTAACCAGTTCCTTAAGGCCCTCGATTGTAGCGAGAACGACGTTCTGCTTGTTGTTGGAGCCGAGAGATTTTGTACGGATATTGGTATAGCCTGCAAGTTCAAGTACGGTACGTGCAGGACCGCCTGCGATGATACCAGTACCCTGTGGAGCACGCTTCAGCAGTACGGAAGCACCACCGTAGTAACCAATGTTATCATGTGTAATACTGTTGTTCTCATCGAGCGGAACCTCAATGAGCTTCTTGATGGCATCTTCTCTGCCCTTGCGGATAGCTTCCGGAATCTCTGCAGCCTTGCCGAGACCGGCACCTACATGGCCGTTCTGGTCACCTACTACAACGAGGCAAGCAAAACGCATGTTACGGCCGCCCTTGACAACCTTGGTTACACGTTTGATGGAAACTACCTTATCTGTTAATTCAAGCTGGTCAGGATCAATAATATTGCGTTTCATTCATTTTCCTCCCAAATCAGAACTTAAGGCCGGCTTCCCTTGCCGCATCTGCCAGTGCTTTGATCTTGCCCTGATAAATGTAACCGCCTCTGTCGAAAACAACCTCTGTGATTCCTTTCTCCAGAGCTTTCTTTGCTACAGCTGTGCCTACCGCTGCGGCAGCTGCTGCCGTATCGGTATAGTCAAGCTCATCCTTGATTGCCTTTTCCAGTGTGGAAGCAGCAGCAAGTGTGCTGCCTGTTGTATCATCAATGATCTGCGCATAGATGTTCTTGTTGCTTCTGAAAACAGCCAGACGCGGACGCTGTGCAGTGCCGCTGATATGATTGCGCATTCTTCTGTGCTTCTTGACACGAATATCACTTCTGCATGGCTTCGTTACCATTCTATTCACTCTCCTTTAATTATTTCTTACCTGTCTTACCAGCTTTAAGTCTGATCACTTCATCAGAGTACTTGATACCCTTGCCCTTGTACGGTTCAGGTCTTCTCTTATCTCTGATCTCAGCAGCATACTGGCCGACTTTCTCTTTATCGATACCGGATACAATGATCGTATTGGCATCTGGAAGTGTTGTGGTAACACCTTCCGGATCGATCATCTCGACAGGATGTGAATAACCTAATGATAAGATCAGCTTGTTGCCCTGCTTCTGTGCTCTGTAGCCGACACCCTTGATCTCGAGTTTCTTGGAATAGCCTTCCGTCACACCGATCACCATGTTGTTAAGAAGTGATCTGGTCAGACCGTGCAGCGCTTTCATCTTCTTGGAATCGTTTGGACGTGTAACAGTGATATTTCCGTCCTCGACCTTAACTCCCATCTCCGGGAGGACAACTCTCTCAAGAGTTCCCTTAGGTCCTTTTACAGTCACTTTATTATTTTCTGCTATATCTACAGTAACACCTGCAGGAATAGCGATTGGCATTCTTCCTATACGTGACATGCCCGTACCTCCTATTATACTGCCTTCTGGCAGAATTCTGTATTTATTCTGTTTTAATTACCAAACGAATGCAAGGACTTCGCCGCCGACGTTCTCACGTCTTGCCTGCTTATCAGTCAGGATGCCCTTATTGGTGGAAATGATGGCAATGCCGAGACCGCCGAGCACCTTAGGCATGTTGTCAACACTTGCGTAAACACGCAGACCCGGTCTGGAAATTCTCTTCAGTCCGGAAATAACCTTCTGGTTCTTGTCTGCACCGTATTTAAGTGTGATTCTGATGTCCTTAGCCGGACCGTTTTCTACGAGTTCGTATTTCTTGATATAGCCTTCATCAAGGAGAATCTTGGCGATTGCTTCTTTCATCTTCGATGTCGGGACATCGACTGTATCATGTTTTGCAGCGTTTGCGTTACGGATTCTTGTAAGCATATCTGCGATTGGATCTGTCATCTGAATTTCCTCCTCTCCTTAATTACCAGCTTGCCTTCTTAACGCCCGGAATCTCACCCTTGTATGCGAGTTCACGGAAGCAAACTCTGCAGATGCCATATTTTCTTAAATAAGCATGAGGACGTCCGCAGATTCTGCAACGATTATATTCTCTTGTTGAAAACTTCGGCTTACGCTGCTGTTTGATTTTCATTGACTTTTTAGCCATGAAATTTACCTCCTATTATTTTGCAAATGGCATTCCGAATAAACGGATGAGTTCACGTGCTTCTTCATCGGTCTTAGCCGTAGTTACGAAAACAACGTCCATACCTCTTACCTTGTCGACCTGATCGTACTCGATCTCAGGGAAAATGAGCTGTTCCTTGAGGCCGAGTGCGTAATTGCCTCTTCCGTCGAAGGAATCAGCGCTTACGCCGCGGAAGTCACGTACTCGCGGCAGTGCGAGGTTGATCAGTCTGTCGGCGAAATCATACATCTTGTCGCCTCTGAGGGTAACTTTGCAGCCGATCGGCATACCCTCTCTGATCTTGAAGTTCGCAATGGACTTCTTTGCCTTTGTAATAATCGGGTGCTGGCCTGTGATAATTGTCATATCATTAACAGCGGCATCCAAGGCCTTGGAGTTATCTTTTGCTTCGCCCACGCCCATATTGACAACAATCTTGCTGAGCTTAGGAACCTGCATAACATTCTTGTAACCGAACTTGGAAATCATCGCAGGGACGATTTCTTTGTTGTACTGTTCCTGTAATCTGTTCACTGTTCTTTCCTCCTCTGACAAAACGATCAGTCGATGATCTTGCCTGATGCTTTGGCTACACGCTTCTTGATCGGTTTGCCATTCTCGTCGGTTCCATCAAATACGAAGCCGATTCTTGAAACCTTGCCGTCGTCCAGATACATAACGTTGGATGCATCAATCGGTCCTTCTGTTGTGATGATGCCGCCTTCACGGTTTGCAACAGATGGCTTTGTGTGCTTTGTGATCATGTTGAGACCCTCAACATAAACACGTCCCTCTTTATGGTTAACGGCAATGACTTTACCTGATTTGCCTTTATCCTTGCCGGCGATAATCTGAACCATATCGCCTTTCTTGATCTTCATTGTCGACACTGTCATTCCCTCCTTACAGAACTTCCGGTGCAAGGGAAACAATCTTCATGAACTGTTTCTCTCTGAGCTCTCTTGCTACAGGCCCGAAGATACGGGTGCCCTTCGGGTTGCCGTCATCCTGAATGATAACAGCTGCATTCTCATCGAATCTGATATAGGAACCGTCTGCACGGCGTGCGCCCTTTACGGTACGGACAACAACAGCTGTGACAACGTCGCCTTTCTTAACAACTCCGCCTGGTGTTGCATCTTTGACAGACGCAATGATTGTATCACCAATGTTGGCATATCTTCTTGTAGAACCACCCTTTACACGGATGCAGAGGAGTTCCTTGGCGCCTGTATTATCCGCAACACGAAGTCTGCTTTCCTGCTGAATCATGAATAATTACCTCCTGAAATCCGGACAGATTATTTTGCCTTCTCGATAATCTCGACAACTCTCCATCTCTTGTCCTTGGAAAGAGGTCTTGTCTCCATTACCCTTACTCTGTCACCGATGCCGCACTCATTGTTCTCATCATGTGCTTTTAACTTGTAAGTTCTATCAACGATCTTCTTGTAAAGAGGATGTTTTACACGGTCTGCAACAGCAACAACAACTGTCTTGTCCATCTTGTTGCTGACAACCTTGCCGACTCTTGTCTTTCTGAGATTTCTTTCTTCCACGACAATTACTCCTTTCACTTCAGATTACTGAGCAGCTTTTGCCTTTTCAGTGATCACTGTCTTGATTCTGGCAATCTTCTTCCTGACTGACTTGAGGCTGCTTGTATTCTCAAGCTGATTTGTCGCATTCTGGAACCGGAGGCTGAAAAGCTCTTCCTTAGCACTTACCAGATCCTTGTTTAAATCTTCGATGGACTTGTTCTGTAATTCCTTGATATACTCATTAGTTTTCACTGTTATCACCGCCTTCTGTAGCTGCACGTGAAACGATCTTGCACTTGATCGGAAGCTTGTACATAGCAAGACGAAGAGCTTCCTTAGCGTTCTCTTCCGTTACTCCGGAAATTTCGAAAAGTACACGTCCTGGTTTTACAACAGCTACCCAGTACTCAGTAGTACCTTTTCCGGAACCCATTCGGGTTTCAGCAGGTTTTGCTGTTACCGGCTTATCCGGGAAAATCTTGATCCAGACCTGGCCGCCTCTCTTGATGTAACGTGTCATGGCAACACGGGCAGCCTCGATCTGATTGGATTTGATCCAGCCAGGTTCAAGAGCGACAATACCATAATCACCATAGGTAACCTTATTGCCTCTCATAGCCTTGCCGGCCATGGATCCACGGAACTGCTTACGATGTTTAACTCTCTTTGGCATTAACATTATTTATCGCTCCCTTCCTTGGTGTTCTTTACAGGAAGAACCTCACCGCGGTAGATCCATGTCTTGATACCGATCTTGCCGTAGGTGGTGTCTGCTTCTGCAAAGCCATAGTCAATATCAGCTCTGAGTGTCTGAAGCGGAATAGTGCCTTCGCTGTAGAACTCTTTACGGGACATATCAGCACCGCCGAGACGGCCGCTTGCTGATGTCTTGATTCCCTTAACGCCTCCTCTTGAGCGCATGGTCTTCTGCATAGCGGATTTCATGGCTCTTCTGAAGGAGATACGGTTCTCAAGCTGCTGTGCAATGTTCTCCGCAACGAGCTGCGCGTCGCACTCCGGGAGCTTTACTTCTCTGATATCGATCAGAATCTTCTTGTCGGTGAACTGCTTTAATTCCTTCTTGATCTTCTCGACTTCGGTGCCCTGACGACCGATTACGATACCCGGCTTTGCAGTGAAGATGACGATCTTCACTCTGTCAGATGCTCTCTCGATCTCGATCTTGGAAATACCGGCACTGTATAATCTCTTCTTAAGGTAAGTTCTGATTTTGTGATCTTCGATAAGGTTGTCCGCAAAATCAGCATCAGCGTACCATTTGGAATCCCAGTCTTTGATGATGCCTACTCTCAGGCCATGAGGATTGACTTTCTGACCCATTTAATTACTCCTCCTTATTGTCGTTCAGGATAATGGTAATGTTGCTCATTCTCTTCTGAATTCTGTAAGCTCTGCCCTGAGCTCTCGGCTGGATTCTCTTCATGATCGGGCCGTTGCTTGCGTAGCACTCGTCGATATAAAGATCTCCTCTGTTCATACCATTATTGTTGACTGCGTTTGCGATTGCTGATTTTAATAATTTATCAATGACAGCAGAAGCGTATCTTGGGCTGTACTCAAGAATAGCCAGTGCTGATTCAACGTCTTTGCCTCTGATGGCATCCAGTACGTAGCAGGCTTTCTGAACAGGAATTCTTGCATAAGTCAGCTTAGCGCTTGGTCTTGTGTCCTTCTCACTGTTTCTCTGCCTCTTTACCTGGGTTCTGTGTCCCTTAGCCATGGTAATAAGCCTCCTTTCGATTTATACGATCAATGATCTACTTTCTTCTCGTCTTTGGTATGTCCCCTGTAGGTTCTGGTAGCTACGAACTCACCGAGCTTGTGGCCTACCATATCCTCTGTGATATATACCGGAACATGCTTTCTTCCATCATGAACTGCAATTGTTAATCCAACCATCGACGGGAAGATAGTTGAACGTCTTGACCATGTCTTGATAACAGACTTATCACCGGATGCTTTCATCGCATCGACTTTTTTCATTAAGCTTGCGTCTGCAAATGCTCCTTTTTTAAGTGATCTTGACATACCCTATCCTCCTTATCACTTAAGAACGCTGCCGTCGCGTCTTCTGACAATCATCTTGTTAGAATGTTTATGTTTCTTACGTGTCTTATAACCAAGAGCCGGTTTGCCCCATGGGGTTGTCGGGCCAGGACGTCCTACCGGAGCCTTGCCTTCGCCGCCGCCGTGCGGATGATCATTCGGGTTCATAACAGAACCGCGGACATGAGGACGGATTCCCATGTGACGCTTACGTCCTGCCTTGCCGATATTGATCAGCTCGTGATCGATGTTGCCGACCTGACCGATAGTAGCTCTTGCTTCGATCGGAACAAGTCTCATCTCGCCGGACGGAAGACGCAGAGTTGCGTACTTGCCTTCCTTGGCCATAAGCTGTGCAGCGTTGCCTGCGGAACGGACGAGCTGTCCGCCCTTGCCAGGATAGAGCTCAATGTTATGAACAAGAGTACCGATCGGAACCTGTGAAAGCGGGAGGCAGTTGCCGACCTTGACCTCAGCCTTCGGTCCGTTCATGACTGTGCTGCCCACTGTGAGTCCCTGCGGTGCAAGGATGTATGCCCACTCACCATCTGCATAGCAGATCAGTGCGATGTTGGCTGTTCTGTTCGGATCATACTCGATTGCCTTAACAGTAGCCGGGATATCATCCTTATTTCTCCTGAAATCAACGATTCTGTATTTTCTCTTCTCACCGCCGCCGCGGAATCTTACTGTGATCTTGCCCTGTGCGTTGCGGCCTGCTTTGCTCTTCTTGGATACTACCAGGGATTTCTCCGGTGTTGTCTTCGTGATCTCTGCAAAGTCGGAACCGGTCATATGTCTTCTCGACGGTGTATATGGGTTATAGGATTTAATGCCCATTGTGGTTTCTCCTTTCAGGTGTCTGATTTATTATCATGCTTCTCTGCATATAATGTGTATGGCGCCGGGATCACAGACCCTGGAAGATCTCGATCTCTTTGCTGTCCTCTGTCAGCTTTACAACAGCCTTCTTGGTCTTGGCTGTCTTGCCGAACGTCATACCGCGGCGCTTCTGCTTGCCTTCACAGTTCATTGTGTTGACGGAAGCTACCTTTGTTCCTTCGAACATCTTCTCAACAGCATCCTTGATCATGGTCTTGGTTGCTTCCGGATGTACGAGGAATGTATATTTCTTGTCTGCCATCTCGTTCATGCTCTTCTCTGTTACGACAGGCTTGAGGATGACATCATAGTACTTGATATCTGCCATTATGCATACACCTCCGTAATTGCGTTTACGGCATCCTGTGTAAGGACGAGAGTGTCGTACTTAAGGATATCGTATGTGTTGATTGTGTTGGTGAGCGCTGTCTTGACACCAGGTACATTGTGAGCGGACATCTCTACGTTCTCATCCTTGCCGGCAAGAACGATGAGGGCCTTCTGTGCCTTGATGTTGTTCATGAACGCTACAAACTTCTTCGTCTTGATCTCATCGAAATGAAGATTGTCGATGACGATCAGCTTGTTCTCGTTCACCTTGGTTGTAAGCGCTGACTTGATTGCAAGAGCACGCTCTTTCTTGTTGACTTTGATTTCATAATCTCTCGGCTTCGGTGCAAATACCATGCCGCCGCCTGTCCACTGCGGTGCTCTGATGGATCCCTGTCTTGCATGACCGGTACCCTTCTGTCTCCATGGCTTTCTTCCGCCGCCGCTGACCTCAGAACGGGTCTTGGCGCTCTGGGTGCCCTGACGTGCGCCGGCAAGCTGCGCAACAACTGCCTTGTGCATCAGGTTCTCTTTAACATCTACTCCGAATACGGCATCATTGAGATCGATCTCGCCGACCTGTGCGCCTTCCATATTTAAAACAGATACTTTTGCCATCTGTAAGTCCTCCTTTCTCCGTGATCAGGCCTTGACTGAATCTTTCAGCATAACCAGTGAGTTCTTAGGACCAGGAACGGCGCCCTTGACAAGAATGAGGTTCTTGTCAGCATCAACTCTTACTACTTCAAGATTCTGAACGGTTGCTCTTACAGCGCCCATATGTCCAGGCATGTGCTTGCCCTTGGCAACACGGCCAGGTGTGGTTGCAGAACCGTTGGAACCTGCATGTCTGTGATACTTGGAACCATGAGCCATAGGTCCTCTGGACTGGCCGAATCTCTTGATTGCGCCCTGGAAGCCCTTACCTTTGGTGATGCCGGTCGCATCAATCTTATCGCCTGCGGCGAAGATATCTGCTTTGATCTCCTGACCGACTTCGTAGTTCTCAGCATCATCCAGTCTGAATTCCCTGATAAATCTCTTAACCGGAACACCGGCTTTGTCGAACTGTCCTTTTCTCGGCTTGTTGACGAGCTTCTCGCGGATATCGCCAAAGCCCATCTGTACGGCACTGTAGCCGTCCTTCTCTTCTGTCTTGACCTGTGTTACAACACAAGGTCCGGCTGCAAGCACAGTTACCGGAACGAGTTCTCCGTCTTCCTTGAAGATCTGTGTCATGCCAACCTTTGTTGTCAAAATCGCTTTCTTCATAAAGAATGCACCTCCTAAAAAATCTACAGCGGAACGCTTATGCGTTCATCCTAGAAATATCGAGTACATCTCCGAATTAATCGAATCTATATAATCCCAATACTTCAGGTCTGTTAACTTGATTATTTCATCCGGATGTTGATATTAACACCGGCCGGCAGTTCGAGTCTTGAAAGAGCATCGACTGTCTTCTGTGTCGGTGCGATGATGTCGATCAGTCTCTTGTGTGTACGCTGTTCGAACTGCTCTCTGGAATCTTTGTACTTGTGAACAGCTCTTAAGATCGTAACAACTTCCTTCTTCGTCGGAAGCGGAACCGGTCCGCTGACCTTCGCTCCTGACTTCTTAACTGTCTCAACAATCTTGTTCGCACTCTGGTCGATCAGTTTGTGATCGTACGCCTTGAGGGTGATCCTCATAACCTGCTGATTTGCCATAAAAAAAGCCGCCTCCTTATTCGCACTTTTCAAATGAAGTACGACAAGCGGTGACTGTACACTACCCCGTGTGTTCCGCATCTGTGGACACACACGCCTGATACTTGAAAAAATTCAGGATGAAATTTGTACAGTGACTTGTCGCCAGTTTTCTAACTTGACATTCGCTCCACGGAAAACCTGCGATCTTCATCGCAGCAACCTCACGCTTCATAGCTATCAATGTCACAAGCGTAGATTATTATACAGGATAAAGCTGGGAAATGCAAGCATCATGCCGGTAAAATAAAAATTTTTCTGCACTTTTTTGCAAACATTCTTCTGTCTTTCCTCGCGCCGTATTCTATGATAACATAAGGAAGACAGATTTTTGACATTAATTTCGGGAGGCACGTATGTGGACAGCTGATAACTGGAGAGAATATGAAGTTCTGGATACATCCGGCGGCGAGAAGCTGGAGCGCTGGGGAGACTATATTCTGATCCGCCCCGACCCGCAGGTGATCTGGAATACAGACAGAAAGGATCCGCGCTGGCGGCGCGCCAACGGGCACTATCACCGCAGCAGCCGCGGCGGCGGCAGCTGGCAGTTCAGAGACATGCCCGGCGAATGGACGATCCGCTACGATCACCTCGGACTCCGTTTTCATTTAAAGCCGTTCAGCTTCAAGCATACCGGTCTTTTCCCGGAGCAGGCGGCGAACTGGGACTGGTTTTATGATCTGATTGACGGCAGCGGCCGCAGAATCAGCGTGCTGAACCTGTTTGCCTACACGGGCGGTGCGACCTGCGCGGCGGCGGCGGCCGGCGCCTTCGTCACACATGTCGATTCATCGAAGGGCATGGTGCAGTGGGCCAGCGACAATGCCAGGCTGACAGGACTGCCCGGCAATTCGGTCCGCTGGATTGTCGATGACTGCACGAAGTTTGTGCAGCGTGAGATCCGGCGCGGTCACCATTACGACGCCATCATCATGGACCCGCCGTCCTACGGGCGCGGTCCGAAGGGCGAGATCTGGAAGATCGAGGAATCAATTTTCCCGTTCATCGAGCTGTGCTGCCAGCTGCTCAGCGACCAGCCGCTCTTCTTCCTGATCAACTCCTACACCACCGGGCTGCAGCCGGCCGTGCTGACCTACATGCTCGAGACCGCCCTGCGCGGCAGGAAGAAGACGATTCTCTCCGACGAGATCGGCCTGCCGGTATCCGACAACGGGCTGATTCTGCCGTGCGGCGCCAGCGCCCGCTGCATATTTAAATAGAAGAAAAATACCGGTATCCGTTTTGCATACGGATACCGGTTCTTTATACTCTCTGATATTTCCGTCAGATCTTGATAAAATCTTCCAGCTTGCTCTTCGGCTGCACACCGACTGTCTGTCTGACTGGTGCGCCGTCCTTGAAGAGAATCAGCGTCGGGATGCTCATGATGCCGAACTGCGCTGCAAGCTCCTGCTGCTCATCCACATTGACCTTGCCGAATTTCACTTCGCTGTGCTCCTGTGCAAGTTCCTCGACAACCGGGGAGAGCATACGGCACGGGCCGCACCATACTGCCCAGAAATCAAGCAGTACAGGCTTGTCTGAAGATGTTACCTCTGCATTGAAATTATCTTTTGTAATAACCTTGATATCCATAAGAATCTCCTTTCTTACATCTGATCCAGTATTTTATAAAGAAGTTTATATAAAGTCCCGGCCTCTTCCTCATCCAGCGGCATACAGCCGCACACCTGATCAGGAATCGGATAGGCTTTTTCCTTGAGCTTATGGCCTTTCTCTGTCAGCCACACGCTTACGCAGCGCTCGTCCTCCTGGCAGCGTCTGCGCGTCAGGATGCCGCGCTCCTCGAGCTTTTTGAGAAGCGGTGTCACAGTGCCGCTGTCGAGGTAAAGCTTCCTGCACAGCTCGCCGACCGTGATGCCGTCCTGCTCCCACAGGACCATCAGTACGATGTACTGGGTATAGGTAATGCCGAGCGGCTTCAGGTACGGCGTGTAGTCGGAAACGATCCTGCGCGAACAGGCATACAGGGGAAAACACAGCTGGTTTTCCAGTTTCAGTTTCTCATCCGGTGTTCTGTCCACGATCACGCCTCCTTCCCGGCACGCCGCTGGCGGTCAAGATAAGCCGCCGCTGACAGGGCTGCCACATTGCCTTCCCCGGCTGCCTTCATCAGCTGATACGGACCGCCGGTCACGTCGCCGCATGCAAAGCAGCCTTCTATATTGGTGGACATATCGCGGTCTGTCCGAATGTGTCCGTTTTCTGTTTCCAGTCCCGGTACGAGGGCATCCGGCAGGACGCTCTCCCGTAAAATGAATATGCCGTCTGCGTCGATCCGGCGCTGGTCTGTCACAAGACGTTCCGCCTTCATGCCGCCCTCGATTGCCTGCGGCTTCTCCCGCACGACCTCTATTTTCCCGTCATGCAGTACCGGTTCCTGCGCGTACAGCGGCAGATAATAGACTTTCTGCGCAAATTCTGCGAGAAATTCCGCTTCCTTCTCCTGCGCCGGTGATGATGCGATCACGGCTGCCGTCTTCTGGCGGTAGAGCGGTGCATCGCAGGTTGCGCAGTAGCTGACGCCTCGGCCGAGGAATTCCTGTTCGCCCGGATACAGCCGCTGCGGCACAACACCGGTTGCGATAATCACGGTCTTCGCCTCATAAATCTCCTGTCCGCCCTGTATGGAGAAATAATCTCCCATCGGGTAAACCATGCTGACTCTTCTGTCGGTTATCTCGATCCCCATATCGTCGAGACTCTCGCGGTATCGGCGGTTCATCTCCTCGCCGGACACCGACGGTATTCCCAGATAATTCCTGATCTTCTCGGATTTTCCGACCTTGCCGCTGAGGTCGGCCGAACCGAGCAGAAGGATGCTCTTGTTCCTGGCTTTTGCGGTGAGCGCCGCTTCCAGTCCGCCGGGACCGGTGCCGATAATTGCAATGTCATAAATTTTCATGGCTGCGCCCTCCTTAGCTCTTTTGTTTTGTGCAATTATATTTTATCAAATATTATTGTGCTGTCAAGTATTTTTCTGAAAATATTTTTTCACGCAAAAAGGCCGCTCACGGTAAACCCGTAAGCAGCCTTCTTCACCTGTATGCGGCTGTCTATACCAGCGTATCGATATTGTCTGCCGTATAGGACGGTTCGAAATCGTCCGTGTCGCTGCCGACAAAGCCGCCGCACTGCGTGAGCACGCCGTTCATGACCTCGCGCACCTTCGCGATGTCCGCGCTGTCAAAGCTGATATCATACCATGCGCAGATTCCCTTCTGCGCAAAAAACTTCTGATCCTCCGGGTCGATGAAGCATTCCTGCGCGTCCTGGAAAATCAGCGAATCGTAATCCATCACAACTTCCATCAGGTTGAGCTCCGGCCAGATATCCGCGGCCTCCGCATAGCTCTCCGGCACCGCCGCCTGCAGCTTCCGCGCATCCAGCGGGCGGTCGGAAAAATAATAGTAGTGCTCGATGCGGCGCACCGGCTTCTTCTGCATAATCGAGCCGAGCTTCACCGCATCGCCGCCTTTCGCGGCGTTCTTCTTCCCGGCAGTGCCTTTCGCAGAATTCTTCTTCCCGTAAGCGCCTTTGCCGGCGCCGCCCTTCTTCTTATTCTTCTTCCTTGCCGGAATCGGATTTCCGTTCAGGTCAAGGTTCTCTACCTTCCTCGGGTCAATCTTGTCATTCATCTGAAACACCTCGCAAAATCTCCGCAGTATGCCGCATGATATAGGCCGTCATCCCCCATATCACGTAGCGCTTATAATAATAGAAGTAAACCGGCCGGCGCGCACTCCGGAAACGATAATTCCGGCCGCCCGGAATATCGCGGAACGGGAAATCCGGCCCCGGCTCCGTGCGGAATATAAAACCGTACTCCTGCGGCTGTGTGTTAAAAAAATAGTCCAGCGGGACCTCAAAAATCTCTGTCACTTCATCTCTGGAAAAGGTCCCTTCGTAGTCCTTGATCTCACACAGAAATACGTCCACCCAGTTGTCATACATCGTCAGCAGCGTATCCATCTGTGCGATCGGCACAACCTTCGTGCGGTCGATCACCAGTTCCTCGGAGGTCTCCCGCAGCGCATTCTCCCACGCGCTCTCGTTCTTCTCCCGCGCTCCGCCCGGCAGGCAGATCTCGCCCGGCTGCCTTCCGAGATCCGGCGAGCGCACCTCAAATAAAACCTTGACGGCGTCTTCGCGTCGGACAAGCGGAACCGTTACGGCAAACCGCCTGTAACGGCTGTCATCGATCAGTTTTACTTCCCGTCTGCTTAATGATTCATACATTTGTCGTTTTCAGCTCTCCGAATTCTTTTTCCTATACTATAGCATACCGCGGGGGCCGCCCGCAATCGTGCAGGTGCGGCGATCACGCGCCGGCGGCGGATGCGGGGCGCCCGCAGAAGTGTTCTGCCTTTCGCCGATTTGACGCGGCGGCCCGCAGAAATGCTCCGCTTATTGCCGATTTGGCAAGGCGGCCCGCAGGCTTTTCCGCTCTGCGGGCTGCCTCCCTCACGCTCCCGGCCACCGTTCCGGCTGGTGCTCCCTTTCATACCGGAGCCGGTCCGACACAAGGGCGATCAGCTCGCTGTTGGTCGCCCTCCCCTTCGGAAAAACCGTATCGCAGCGGAGCACTTCTCTGACCCGTTCCTCTCCTCCCCGCTGCCACGCGGCCGTGATCGCGTGGCGGATTGCCCGCTCCACGCAGCTCGGCGCCGTCTGATTCATTCTGGCCACTGCCGGATACAGAACCTTCGTCACAGACTCCAGCAGTGACGGCTGCTCCACCGATATCACAACCGCATCCCGCAGATACAGATATCCTTTCATATGCACCGGCACACCGATGCGCTGCAGAAGTGCGGAAGCCTCCTCTTCCAGACTGCGCCCGCCGCGCACCTGAACCGGCCGCATGAACACAGGGCTTTTCATATTCTGTTCATTCCTGCTGCCGGCTGCCTGATGCACATGCCTGCACACCATACCCGCATCATACGGCTTCATAATATAGTAGGAAGCGCCGTACCGGAAGGCGCTTCTGATCACCGCATCCCGCCCGACGGCGGAAATGACGATGACCGCCGGTTTTCCGGGCATCGCCGCATCTCTCGAGAGCATCTGCAGCAGATCCATCCCGTCCATCTTAGGCATCACCAGATCTGTCAGGACAACATCCGGCTGCAGCCGGTGAATCAGTCTCCAGGCTTCCAGCCCGTTCTCTGCCTGTCCAAGTACCTCAATCTCCCCATCCGATTCCAGTACGCTCAGCAGCTGACGGCGTACGGATTCGTCGTCATCCGCAATAACCGCCGTGATCTTCTTCATTCATACCCCCTCCTGACCGAAAACGACATAATGGCAGATAATAAAATTATAGTTCGAATTCCCCGGTATAAAACTATCAATATCCGCAGTTCCTCCAATATTTGGAGACATTAGCGAAATCATATAAAAAACCGCTGGTTTTTCACCCGAAAAACCAGCGGTTCCCATCTGTTTTATATTATATTACTCTTCTGAATCCGTTTCAGCGACAGTGACGGCCTCTTCTTCACTGCCTTCGTGCAGTGTCATGGTCTCATCTGCATCCGCAGCGGACTCTTCCTCGCCGGACAGGTCAAAGCTCTCCTCTTCCGGCTCATCTGTATTCAGACGGATATTGCGGTAGCGGCGCATACCGGTACCGGCCGGGATCAGCTTACCAAGGATAACATTTTCCTTGAGACCGATCAGCGGATCAACCTTGCCCTTGATGGCAGCTTCCGTTAGAACCTTGGTGGTCTCCTGGAAGGATGCCGCCGACAGGAAGGAATTGGTTGCCAGCGATGCCTTGGTAATACCAAGCATGATCTGCGTTCCCTCGGCAAGGCGCTTGCCTTCTTCTTTGAGGTACTCGTTGACCTCCTCGAAATCGAGCACATCCACGAGTGAACCCGGCATGAAATCGGAATCTCCGCTCTCTTCGATGCGGACCTTCTTCATCATCTGACGGACGATAACCTCGATGTGCTTATCGTTGATATCAACACCCTGCAGTCTGTAAACTCGCTGTACCTGGCTGATCATGTAATCCTGTACAGCCTTGATACCCTTGAGTCTGAGAATGTCGTTCGGGTTGATACTGCCGACAGTAAGCGGATCACCGGCTTCAACGTAGGTGCCGTCCTTGACCTTGATATCCTTATCATAAGGGATGGATACGGTCTTGGTCGAACCATTCTCGCCGCTGATGACAACTTCCTTCTTCTTCTTGGTGACCTTGCTCGCAACAGTACCGCTGATCTCAGCAATGATCGCCTCGCCCTTTGGCTTTCTGGCCTCGAAAAGCTCCTCTACTCGCGGAAGACCCTGTGTGATATCACCGCCGGCTACGCCGCCCGTATGGAATGTACGCATGGTAAGCTGTGTACCAGGCTCACCGATGGACTGCGCCGCAATAATGCCGACAGCCTCACCGACCTGTACAGCCTGACCGGTTGCCAGGTTCTTGCCGTAGCACTTCGCGCAGATACCCATGTGGGAACGGCAGGAAAGTGCGGAACGAATCTTGACTCTCGTGACATCCGCAGCGACAATCATATCCGCACGCTTCGGCGTAATCATATGATTTGCCTTGACGATTACCTCGCCGGTCTCCGGATTGACGATATCCTCTGCCGCATAGCGGCCGCTGATACGTTCCTCCAGCGTCTCGATCTTCTCGACAGGGATCAGCATCAGGCTCTGAATGCCGGCTGCCTGAATCTTCTCTGCCTGCTTCGGTGAAATATAGTTATTCGCCTTGACGATCACTTCGCCGGTCTCCGGATTGAGGATATCCTTCTTCGTGTACTGATATAAGAAGGTATCTGTCTCATTTTCCTTATCGCTGGACTGCAGCAGGAGTGCCTCTACATAGGTACCCGGAATATAATCCATGCCCTCGCAGCAGTCTTCCTCGCGGATAATGACTTCCTGTGAAACATCGACAAGACGTCTCGTCAGGTATCCTGAATCGGCTGTTCGCAGTGCCGTATCGGAAAGACCTTTACGGGCACCATGTGCGGAAATGAAATATTCCAGAACGTCCAGACCTTCACGGAAGTTGGACTTGATCGGCAGCTCGATGGTGTTACCCTGTGTATCCGCCATCAGGCCTCGCATACCGGCCAGCTGCTTGATCTGCTGTTCGGAGCCTCGGGCTCCGGAATCGGCCATCATCCAGATGTTGTTGTAATCGCCCAGTCCCTTGAGCAGTGCATCCTTGACTTTGTTATCGCACTCGGTCCAGATCTTGATGACTTTCTTGTAACGTTCGGAATCGGAAGCACGTCCTCGGTTGTACTCCGTCGTGATACGGTCAACCTGCTTCTGCGCTTCGGCAATCAGCTCTGTCTTCTGCGGCGGTACAATCATATCGGAAATAGATACACTGATTGCGCTGACCGTAGAGTACTTGTAGCCGGTAGCCTTGATATAATCCAGTACCTCAGCGGTTCTGGTAATGCCATGAACGCTGATGCACTTATTGATAATCTCCTTGAGCTGTTTCTTCTTGATGAGGAAATCAATCTCCGGCAGCAGTGCCTTCTCCGGATCGGTTCGGTCTACATAGCCGAGATCCTGCGGAATTCCCTCATTGAACAGCATACGGCCGAGTGTGGTATCGACCATCTGGGTTCTGTATTCGCCGTTTACCTCGCCGCTGACACGGATCTTGACCGGTGCCTGCAGCGTGATCAGCTTGTTCTCATAGGCAAGCAGCGCTTCATTCGTACTGCGGAAACATTTGCCCTCGCCCTTGTCGCCCGGCTTCTTCAGTGTCAGCCAGTAGATACCAAGGACCATATCCTGTGTAGGAACGGTAACCGCACCGCCGTCGGACGGCTTGAGCAGGTTGTTCGGTGCAAACAGGATAAAGCGGCACTCTGCCTGGGCTTCCATGAACAGCGGAACATGGACCGCCATCTGGTCGCCATCGAAATCGGCATTGAATGCCATGCAGGCAAGCGGATGCAGCTTGATCGCCTTGCCCTCGACAAGAATCGGTTCAAACGCCTGAATGCCGAGACGATGCAGTGTAGGTGCCCGGTTCAGCATAACCGGATGCTCTTTGATAACATCCTCGAGCACATCCCATACTTTCGCGTCGAGACTCTCCACCATCTTCTTGGCCTTCTTGATATTGTCCGCAAGGCCGCGCTTTGTCAGCTCACGCATTACAAAAGGCTTGAACAGCTCGATTGCCATCTCCTTCGGCAGACCGCACTGGTAGATCTTCAGTTCCGGTCCGACAACGATAACGGAACGGCCGGAATAGTCGACACGCTTGCCCAGAAGGTTCTGACGGAAACGGCCCTGTTTGCCCTTGAGCATATCGGAAAGAGACTTCAGGGAACGGTTGCCCGGACCGGTTACCGGTCTGCCGTGGCGGCCGTTATCGATCAGTGCATCGACTGCTTCCTGCAGCATACGCTTCTCGTTCTTGACGATGATATTCGGTGTCCTCTGCTCGAGGAGCTTTTTCAGACGGTTGTTTCTGTTGATGATTCTGCGGTAGAGATCATTCAGGTCGGACGTTGCGAAACGGCCGCCGTCCAGCTGTACCATCGGACGGAGATCCGGCGGAATAACCGGAATAACATTGAGAATCATCCACTCCGGCTTGTTGCCTGATGTACGGAAGGACTCGATGCACTCCAGTCTCTTGATGATCTTGCTGCGCTTCTGACCTGTGGAATTCTCGAGCGCTTCTTTGAGCGCCTCGGACTCCTTATCCAGGTCGATCTTGCGAAGCAGCTCCTGAATTGCCTCGGCACCCATGCCGGCCTTGAAGCTGTCAGCGCCGTAATCGTTAATGGCCTCTCTGTATTCCTTCTCGGAAAGGGTATCCTTCTCCTTGAGCGGAATCGTGCTGTCATAAACTTCTGTTACGACATAAGCGGCAAAATAAAGCACGCTCTCCAGTTTCTTCGGCGGCATATCAAGGACAAGACCCATTCTGCATGGTACGCCCTTGAAATACCAGATATGTGCAATCGGTGTAGCCAGCTCGATGTGTCCCATTCTCTCACGGCGCACACTTGACTTGGTAACCTCTACACCGCACTTGTCGCAGACAACGCCTTTATAACGGATTTTCTTGTATTTACCGCAGTGGCACTCCCAGTCCTTGCTCGGTCCGAAAATCTTCTCGCAGTACAGACCGTCCTTCTCAGGTTTCAGCGTTCTGTAGTTGATTGTCTCCGGTTTCTTAACCTCACCGTGGGACCACTGTCTGATCTTCTCAGGAGAAGCCAGTCCGATCTTGATCGCATCAAATGTCACCGGCTGATAAGCTTCACTATAAACATTTTCTGGCATATACGGCATCCTCCTTATTCTTCGCTGTCATCGTCGTCTTCGCTGATGTTGACTTCTTCCGGCGCCTCTGCGGCATCAGAAGAGTTCTCTTCCTCAACGTTTGTTATCTCACCGTCTCTGACTTCCTGTGTGGTGTAGCCCTGATCGCCTAATGATTTGGCAGTAGGGAAGTTAAAACTATTGTCTCCGCTCATCATACTGCTGTAATCATTATTCGTCTCGTAATCGACCGACTCTCCGATCTCAACTTCGGTCTGATCATCGAGCAGCAGGCGTACATCGAGCGCCAGGGACTGAAGCTCTTTCAGGAGTACCTTGAAGGACTCCGGAATGCCGGCTTCATTCATGTTCTCGCCCTTGATAATCGCCTCATAAGCCTTCTGACGTCCGGTTACATCATCGGACTTGAAGGTCAGGATCTCCTGCAGTGTGAACGCTGCACCATATGCCTCAAGAGCCCAAACCTCCATCTCGCCGAAACGCTGACCGCCGAACTGGGCCTTGCCGCCGAGCGGTTGCTGCGTAACCATCGCATACGGGCCTGTCGAACGGGCATGGATCTTATCGTCTACCAGATGATGGAGCTTGAGATAGTGCATGAATCCGATGGATACCGGCTGGTTGAATTCCTCACCGGTACGTCCGTCACGAAGCTGTACCTTGCCGGTAGCGTCGATCGGCACGCCTCTCCACTCTGCTCTGTGGTCTTTATGCTCGTCGAGATATTTATATACATCCTCATTGAGGGAATCCTTCCATTTGGAAGTGAATTCCTCCCAGCTGGTATTGGCATAATCATTGGCCAGTTCCAAAGTATCCGTGATATCCTGCTCCGTCGCGCCGTTGAAAATAGGCGTATCGACCTTGATGCCGAGTACATTGGCGGCGAGGCCGAGATGGAGCTCGAGTACCTGTCCGATGTTCATTCGTGAAGGTACGCCGAGTGGGTTCAGCACGATATCGAGCGGACGTCCGTTCGGCAGGAACGGCATATCCTCAACCGGCAGAATTCTGGAAACGACACCCTTGTTGCCGTGACGGCCGGCCATCTTATCGCCGACGGAGATCTTACGCTTCTGAGCAATATAGACGCGGACTGTCTTGTTGACACCCGGTGCCAGCTCATCGCCGTTCTCCTTGGTAAATACCTTGGTATCCAGTACGATGCCGTATTCGCCATGCGGAACCTTCAGGGAAGTATCACGCACATCGCGGACCTTATCACCGAAAATAGCACGGAGCAGTCTCTCCTCCGCGGTCATCTCGGTCTCTCCCTTCGGTGTTACCTTGCCGACAAGGATATCACCGGTACGCACCTCTGCGCCGACACGGATAATGCCGCGCTCATCGAGATCCTTGAGGGCTTCGGCAGAAATGTTCGGCACATCGCGGGTGATCTCCTCGCAGCCGAGCTTGGTGTCACGCTCTTCTGCCTCGTATTTTGAAATATGAATGGATGTGTACACATCATCGCGGACAAGACGCTCGCTCAGCAGTACGGCATCCTCGTAGTTATAGCCTTCCCAGGTCATGAAACCGATCAGCGGATTCTTGCCCAGTGCAAGCTCGCCATTATAAGTCGACGGACCATCGGCGATGATCTCATCCTTCTTCACGCGGTCGCCGCGGAACACAATCGGGCGCTGGTTGTAGCAGGCACCCTGGTTGCTGGCCTCGAACTTCTGCACCTTGTAGGTATCGCGGGTGCCGTCATCTGCCTTGATGACGATCTTATCCGACGCGGAATACTCAACGACACCGTCTCTCTTCGCAATCACGCAGACACCGGAGTCGAATGCGACCTTGGCCTCCATGCCTGTGCCGACAATCGGAGAATCCGTGATCATCAGCGGCACTGCCTGACGCTGCATGTTGGAACCCATCAGCGCACGGTTGGCATCATCGTTCTGCAGGAACGGTACCATGGAAGTCGCGACGGAAAATACCATGCGCGGCGATACATCCATGAGGTCAACCTGGCTCTTCGGGAACGAAGTCGTCTGCTCACGGAAACGTCCGGAAATATACGTATTCACGAAATAGCCGTTCTCATCAAGCGGTTCATTCGCCTGCGCTACTCTGTATCTGTCCTCTTCATCCGCTGCCAGATAAACAACCTCATTCGTGACACGCGGATTCTTCGGATCTGTCTTGTCCAGTTTGCGGTACGGAGCCTCGATAAAGCCGTACTCATTGATAATCGCATAGCTGGCCAGAGAGTTGATCAGACCGATGTTAGGACCTTCAGGTGTCTCAATAGGGCACATTCTGCCGTAATGCGTATAGTGGACATCTCGTACCTCGAATCCGGCACGGTCTCTGGAAAGACCGCCAGGTCCAAGGGCCGACAGACGGCGCTTATGTGTCAGCTCGGACAGCGGGTTGTTCTGATCCATGAACTGGGACAGCTGAGAACTTCCGAAGAATTCCTTGATCGCCGCTGTTACCGGCTTGATATTGATCAGGGACTGTGCGGAAACCTCTTCCTGTCCCTGTGTATTCATTCTCTCTTTAACGACTCTCTCCATTCTGGAAAGGCCGATACGGAACTGATTCTGCAGCAGTTCGCCGACCGCACGGATACGGCGGTTGCCCAGATGGTCGATATCGTCATCGCTGCCGATGCCGTGATCGAGGTGAATCAGATAGTTGATGGACGCATAGATATCATCCTCCGTGATATGCATCGGAATCAGTTCGGAAATATTTCTGCGGATCGCCTTCTTGATATCCTCGATATCCTCGTTCTCATCCAGAATCTTCTGCAGAACCGGATAGTAGACGAATTCCTCGGTGACATCCACTTCATCGTAGTCGACATCCACAAAGCTCTTCAGTTCTACCATCATATTGGAAAGAATCTTGACCTTCTGCATGCCATCGCGGTCATAGACATAGACAAACGGAACTGCGGTGTTCTGAATTGTCTGTGCCATCTCCTCGGTGAGTCTGGTTCCCTCCTCAGCGACAACCTCGCCGGTATTGTAATCAACCACATCCTCAGCCAGTGTGCAGCCTGCGATACGGTTGCGGAAAGCAAGCTTCTTATTGTACTTGTAACGGCCGACTCTTGCGAGGTCATAACGATGCGGATCAAAGAACGTGTTATGAATCAGCGTTCTTGCCGCTTCTTCCGCGAACGGTTCGCCCGGACGGAGCTTCTTGTACAGTTCGCGCAGACCGTCTGTGGTATTGCTGCTCTCTTTATCCTTATCAATCGTGGCAAGGATCATCGGCTCTTCACCGAACATCTCGATGATCTGCTGATTGGTGCCGATGCCAAGCGCACGGATCAGCACAGTTACCGGCACCTTGCGGTTCCGGTCTACGTGTACGTAAAATACGTCGTTGGAATCGGTCTCGTATTCAAGCCAGGCACCGCGGTTTGGGATAACCTGAGATGCGTAAAGCACCTTGCCGTTCTTATCATGATCTTTCGTGAAGTAGATACCAGGAGAACGCACCAGCTGGCTGACGATAACTCGCTCCGCGCCGTTGATAACAAATGTACCGGTATCGGTCATGATCGGCAGGTCGCCCATGAAAATAACCGCTTCCGTATGGTTGTCGGTTTCGGTGTTATTCAGTCTGACATTCACCTTGAGAGGTGCCGCGTATGTTGCATCACGCTTCTTGCACTCCTCAATCGAATATTTGGCTTCATCTGTGCAGAGCTTGTAGTCAAAGAACTCCATGCTCAGATGTCCGTTATAGTCGACGATAGGGGAAATGTCTCTGAAGACTTCTTTCAGGCCCTTTTCAAGGAACCAGTTGTAAGAATCCTTCTGGACTTTGATAAGATTAGGCATCTCCAGAACTTCCTGCTGACGCATGTAGCTCATTCTGATGCCCTTTCCTGATTTGATAGGTTTGATTCTGTTTTTTTCCATTGAAAGTGATATCTCCCTGAATTGGTTAGAGGTTAATAGTTCCAATATCAGTTGTGCCCAATAATCCATATTAAGGCAGTATCTTAGTTTATCATGCTTCGTCAACCCTGTCAACAGAAAAATATTTAAAAAAACAGGCCTGCGGGTTGTCCCCGCAGGCCTGTGTGCAGATCACAGCTATCGTCCAGGTGCCTGACGGCGCCCGTCCGTTCCTGTATTATTCGCCGCGTTTGCCCTTGAGATATTCATCAATACCTCTTGCTGCTGCCTTGCCGGCACCCATTGCAAGGATAACGGTTGCAGCGCCTGTTACGGCATCGCCGCCGGCAAATACGCCTTCTCTCGAGGTCTGGCCGTTCTTCTCATCGGCTACGATACATTTCTTGCGGTTAACCTCAAGATTCCTGGTTGTTGCGGAAATCAGCGGGTTCGGTGAAGTACCGAGTGCCATGATAACCGCATCGACATCGATATCGTACTCGGAACCCGGGATCTCGACAGGTCTTCTTCTGCCGGATTCATCCGGTTCGCCAAGTTCCATCTTGATTACGCGGATACCCTTGACCCAGCCCTCATCATTTACAAGGATCTCGGTAGGATTGCGGAGAAGATGGAATTCGATGCCCTCTTCCATAGCATGATGAACTTCCTCTGCTCTTGCCGGAAGCTCCTTCTCGCTTCTTCTGTAGACGATGTAGGTCTTGGCGCCAAGACGCAGTGCTGTACGCGCCGCATCCATGGCAACATTGCCGCCGCCGACAACGGCTACCTTCTTGCCTCTGTAAATCGGCGTATCGTAATCATCGCGGAATGCCTTCATCAGGTTATTTCTGGTCAGGAACTCATTGGCGGAGAATACACCGTTCGCCTGCTCGCCAGGAATACCCATGAAACGCGGAAGGCCGGCACCGGATCCGATAAATACGGCATCATAGCCTTCTTCGTCCATCAGCTCATCGATCGTGATGGATTTGCCGATGATGACATTGGTCTCAATCTCAACGCCGACAGACTTGACGTCTTCGATCTCACGTGCAACAATTCTCTCCTTCGGAAGACGGAATTCCGGAATACCGTAAACCAGAACGCCGCCCGGCTGATGCAGTGCTTCAAAGATCTTGACCTTGTAGCCCATCTTGGCCAGCTCGCCTGCGCAGGAAAGACCTGCAGGGCCGGAACCGATGATGGCAACCTTCTGATCGAGATGCTTCTTCGGCTGCTCCGGTTTGATATTGTTCTCAAATGCCCAGTCAGCGACAAAACGCTCGAGCTTGCCGATGGAAACCGGCTGTCCCAGCTTGTTGAGAACGCATACGCCCTCGCACTGTGTCTCCTGCGGGCAGACACGTCCGCAGACTGCAGGCAGTGAAGAGGATTCATTGATTACATGATAAGCGCCCTCGATATCCCCTTCCTTGATCTTGCCGATAAACTCAGGAATATTGATGTTGACAGGACATCCTTCCACACATTTCGGTTTCTTGCAGTGAAGGCAGCGGGTTGCTTCCTCCAGTGCTTCATCTTTGTTATATCCGAGGCAGACTTCCTCGAAATTCGTGGCACGGACCTTCGGATCCTGCTCACGTACCGGTACTCTTTCCTTAACTCCAGCCATTATCTGTCACCTCCGCAAACTCCGCATCCGCCGTGATGCGTATCGCCTTCTGTATAGGCAAGCATCGCACGGCCTTCCTCGGTCTTATAGGTTTTCTGACGTTCCATCGCAAGATTGAAATCGACAAGATGTCCGTCGAATTCAGGTCCGTCTACACAGGCGAACTTAATCTCACCGCCAACCAGAAGTCTGCAGGCACCGCACATACCGGTGCCGTCAACCATGATCGGGTTCATGCTGACGATGGTCTTGATACCGAGTTTCTTGGTAAGCAGACAGACAAATTTCATCATGATGATCGGTCCGATCGCAACGCAGCGGTCATAGCGCTTTCCTTCATCGTAAAGCTGCTGCAGCGCATCGGTAACCATACCGTGAATACCGTAGGAACCATCATCTGTAGCGATATAGAGATTGCCGGCTGCTGCCCGCATCTCGTCTTCCAGAATCAGAATGTCTTTGGATTTCGCACCGATGATAACATCGGCATCCACACCCTGCTCATGCAGCCACTTGACCTGCGCGTAAATCGGAGCAGTGCCGATACCGCCGCCGACAAACAGAAGCTTCTGCTTCTTCAGTTCTTCCTTCGGCATGCTGACAAGTTCGGACGGACGGCCAAGCGGTCCGGTGATATCCGTAAAGCAGTCCCCTTCCTTGAGTTTTGACATCTTCGTGGTGGAAACGCCGATTGTCTGGAATACCAGCGTAATCGTTCCCGCCTCACGGTCATAGTCGCAGATGGTAAGCGGAATTCTCTCGCCCTCTTCACCTGTCTTGACAATGACGAACTGGCCAGGCATGCAGGCTCTTGTAACCCACGGTGCCTCGACGACCATCAGAAAATTCTTCTCTGACAGCTGTTGTGCTTTCACAATTTTGTACATTGTAAATACCCCTTTTCTCCTATATGCAGCTTTGCAGATATAATCTGTTTAGTTGCCGCCCTGGCAGGCGGTTTTCAGAATATTACATAATGCAATTTTATCATATTTCCTTTATTCTGTGAATAAAGTTGCATTACCCTTTCCAGTACAATCTTCTCCGGATCTTGTCTCACCGGCCGGCGGTCTGTTGTTGTACTTCTGAAAAGTCACCTTGTCCTTCTTGTTATACAGGAATCTGTCCTCTTCACTGAAAATACAGCCGCAGTACTGCTGGCGGTAAAGGCCGAGTGCTTTCGCCCGCTCCAGTCCTTCCTTGAAATACGGCCGGAAATCGCGGTACAGAAATTCAACACCGTAGCGGTCCGCCATAACCTCCGCCGTCCGGCAGATCATATCGTGTTTCTGATAGGGGCTGATCAGAAGCGTCGTCGTAAAATGATCGTACCCGTTCTCCGCGGCATAGCGCGCCGTCTCTTCCATCCGGCAGGCATAGCACCAGCCGCAGCGGTGTTCATAATCCGGGCAGACGTGGTCGACAAATTCGCGCAGACCGTACTTGTTCTCGACGATCAGGCGCATATGAATATCCGACGCGTACTGCGTCAGCGTGTTCTTCCTCTTCTTATATTCGGTCACCGGATGAATGTTGGGATTATACCAGAATCCGGTCGGTTCAATTCCTTCACGGCGCAGCGTGTCGATACACATGATCGAACACGGCGCGCAGCAGATATGCATCAGAAGACGCATGACATTACCTCTCTTCTCTTTGGTATCTCTTATCATAGCATAAAAGCCGCTTCATGACGATGCCGTGCAGTCACTCATGAAAATGCGGAAGCCGTCCAGCACTTCCGGCGCGATCTCCTCGTCAAATCCCCGGACTTCAATCACCGGCGGCTCATCCGTTTCATCCGGAGGATAGCGCATGATCAGCACCTGGCGCTTCCAGTTATTGACAATCCAGTATTCGCGCACGCCGCACAGCTCATAGATCTGCGCCTTGTCGATGTAATCCTGCGCGCAGTTATACGGCGTCGCAATCTCGATCACCCACTCCGGCGCGCCGCGGTAAACGCCGTCTGCAATCTCCGCATCTTCCGGCACCAGAAAGAGGTCCGGCACCACAACCGAGTCCGGCAGGCCTTCCCTTTTCAGTTCCGCCGCCGTCGGCGCAAAACAGATCTTTCTCTTAGATCCGCCGCTTACCATGTAGGTCCGCAGGGCAAAATATAAATTGCCCCGTATCGTCTGCAGCTCAAAATCCGGCATCGGGTACTGATAAATATCTCCGAACAGGAGCTCTGCCGTCTGTGCGTAAAGTCCGCTGTCCTCCCGCACCTTGAGCCAGGCATAAAAGCTCTCCGCCGTATACTTCCTGCCGCGCTCCTTCCCGTAACGGCGCACGCGCTCGGCAAGTGCCGCCGACCGTACCCGGTCATAGCCCGCCCGGTACCGCGTAAGCGCAGAAAGCTCCCGCAGTCCGGTATCCTCTGTTATGAGAGAGGCGACGCGGCACCCGAAGGCCGGAAACCGCACACTGCGCATCGTCTGCGTGACCGGCAGCCGGCGGTACTCCCCGCGGCTGCCGAAAAGGAATACCTGCGCATCGCGCAGACTGACCACCCAGTATTCCTGTACGCCGCGCCGCAGAACTTCATGCGGCTTATCAAGCAGCCAGTAAAACGGGTCGTCTTCCTCCGCCATGACATCCACAGCCATAACAGGAGCTTCGCCGTATCCGTCATAAACGGCAAGATCGGCCGCGCACCGGTCTTTGCGCTCCGCGCCATACCGGATGGCAATCTCCGGATGGCCGCGGCCGATCCGTTCGTAAAGCATCGTTCCAAGCAGAAAGCACAGCCGCCTTCTGTTCTCTTCTGAAAATCTGATATCTGCAGCTTCCATGTCTTCCCTCCCTTGCTCATCGCCGTCAGTATAGCAGGATGGCATGGCAGCCGTAAAATAACAAAAAACGCGATTTTCCACACTTCTTCGATGAAAATCGCGTTTTCTGCATATTGACCGACGCTTTGTATCGGTCTGTTGATAAAATTGTCGGATAACGATCAGCCGCGCAGGTATACGCAGTGCACCATGCTGCCCGGAATAATGCCCTTGTCGGCAACACACTTGTCCATGCCGAGCGCCGCGATGCCGGCCGGATAGGCCTCCGCCTCCTCAAGCAGCGTCAGGCAGGCCTGCATGGTCACGCCGGTGCCGATCCAGTCATCGACAAGCAGGACTCTGCTGTGCGCGGGAATCAGGTCCCGGCGCATTACCACAGAGCGCACTCTGTCGTAATGATCAATGTAAGATGCACTCAGCAGCTTGTCCTCCAGAATATGATAATGGTCCGCACCGCGGATCGCGGCAAAACCCACGCCAAGTTCGCCGGCCAGCTTGCTGCCCAGTATATAGCCCAGCGATTCGGGCGCCGCAACGAAATCCACCAGTCCGCGGTACGGCTCTGCAAGATACTGTGCGATCAGATCGAAATTCACTCTGTCTGCGTAAAGCGGCAGGAAATCGCGTTCCGCGCTTCCTGTGCCCCATATATTCTGTCTGATCTGTTTTTCCAGATACTGTTTATCCATCTTTCCGTTTCTCCTGTTAACATAATAAACATGAACAGTTTACCGATTCTGTATTATATTTCTATGATAGCAGAAAGATGTCCTTTTTAAAAGATATCCGGGGCGGTTTTTGCACAAACCGCCCCGGACTGCCTTGCATATTTATGTTTTCCGATCAGTGATGGAACAGACGAAGGCCTGTAAAGCACATCACCATGCCGTATTTATCAGCTGTCTCGATGACATTGTCATCACGGATGGAACCGCCAGGCTCCGCGACATACATAACGCCGCTCTTGTGCGCGCGCTCGATGTTGTCGCCGAACGGGAAGAAGGCATCTGAGCCGAGCGCCACACCGGTGTTGCCGGCCAGCCATTCTTTTTTCTCTTCTTTTGTAAATACCGGCGGTTTTTTGCTGAATACCCTCTGCCATGCGCCCTCGGCGAGCAGATCCTCGTATTCATCGCCCATGTACAGATCGATCGCGTTATCGCGGTCTGCTCTTCTGACGCCGTCCAGGAAAGGAAGGCCGAGCACCTGCGGGCTCTGGCGCAGATACCAGTTGTCCGCCTTCTGACCGGCCAGACGTGTGCAGTGGATACGGCTCTGCTGACCGGCGCCGATGCCGATCGCCTGTCCGCCCTTGACGTAGCAGACCGAATTGGACTGTGTATATTTCAGCGTGATCAGGGAAATCATCAGGTCGATCTTCGCCTGCTCCGGCAGCTCCTTGTTCTTCGTCACGATATTGCCGAGCATGTCGGTGCTGATCACCGCATTGTTGCGGCCCTGCTCAAAGGTCACACCGAATACCTGCTTGTGCTCGACAGGGTCCGGCGTGTAGGACGGGTCGATCTGGATAATGCAGTAATTGCCCTTCTTCTTGCCCTTCAGGATCTCCAGCGCATCTTCATCGTAGCCCGGTGCGATGATGCCGTCGGAGACCTCGCGCTTGATCAGGCGGGCGGTTGCCGCATCGCACGGATCAGACAGGGAAATGAAATCGCCGAAGGAGGACATACGGTCTGCGCCTCTGGCACGGGCATAGGCACTCGCAAGCGGTGTGAGCTCGCCCATATCGTCGACCCAGTAGATCTTTCTCTCGACCGGCGTAAGCGGCAGACCGACCGCGGCGCCCGCCGGGGAAACATGCTTGAAGGACGTCGCCGCCGGCAGTCCTGTCGCCTTCTTCAGCTCGCTGACAAGCTGCCAGCCGTTCAGACCGTCGAGCAGATTGATATAGCCCGGGCGGCCGTTCAGTACGGTGATCGGCAGCTCGCTGCCGTCGCTCATGTAAACTCTCGAAGGTTTCTGATTTGGATTGCATCCATATTTAAGCGCAAGTTCTTTCATTTTAACACCTCGTATCAGACATTTTTATTGACTATTCTCGAAACATAGGAACCGGTTTTGATATCGATGAAACGGGTAAAGAGTGATACCTTGTTGTCCTCGTTCAGGCTCTTCCACACAAGATCGGTAAACGCATCGATATCATCGGTGTCCACCGCCACCCTCGTCGGCTCGCCTTCAAAACTCGGCAGCGGATTGCCGTCGCCCATATAGGTGTGAATGAAACGGCCTTCGCCGGCCGGCACGCTGTTATAGGCAAAAGTGTAGCGGCTGCAGGAGGAAGGGTCGCCGTCGCTGCTCTTGAGAATCGAGAGCGCGTAGTTGTACGTCCCGTTTTCCACATGCATGATGCCGGAAATTCTCGGCGTATAATTCGGCGCGTCCGGTTCAAATTCACGGGAGCGAAGCGACTGCTCAAAGGTCATCTGCTTATCCATGCCTTCATAAATGGTATCTGTCTGATCGCCGTTCGTCACGATCGTCTTGTTGCCGAGCACCCTGACCGGTGAATAAATAATCAGGCTCGGATCTTCCATCGCCGCCGGATCAAATGCCTGCGTGCGGATTCCCTCGCCTTCCTCGACAAATATACGGTTGCGGCTGTTATTGCTGCGGCCCATGATGAAATAGGCGCATACCGCTTTGCTGCCATCCGCGCTGCGGCCGATGATGATGCCGCGTCCCGGATAGGTTGTCGATGACAGTTCCTCGCTGAGATTTCTTTTTAACATCTGTGTGCCTCCTTCTCTGCAATAGTTATGAAAATGACATGCCGCATGGCATGCCATCTTCCCCGACGGGCAGGCAGATCAATATGCCTTGCCCCAATATACCATTTTCTTCGCCGGACGTCCGCAGCATACGCAGACATCGGAAAGATGCTCCTGCTCGAACGGGATGCATCTGGATGTCGCCGCGAAATCCTCTTTGATCTTGTCTTCACATGCCTGATCGCCGCACCACATGGCTTTGATAAAGCCTGGTTTGTGCTGGATGATATCGCCGAATTCCTCGTAGTTCTTCGCCACATAGGTGTGCTCGTCGCGGTGCTTTCTCGCTCTCTCGAGCATATCCTTCTGCATTGTCTTAAGCATCTCATCCACCTTGTCTTCGAGTTCATCGAGGGCAACGGTCACCTTCTCACCGGTATCGCGGCGTGCGAGCACGGCCTGGCCGGCTTCGATATCCTTCGGTCCGATCTCGACACGGACAGGGATGCCGCGCATCTCTGCCTCGGCAAATTTCCAGCCCGGCTTGTTGTCGGAATCATCCAGCTTCACGCTGAAACGTGCAGCCAGTCTCTGACGGACTGCCTCGGCAGCCTCGCTGACACCCGGCTTATGCGCCGCGATCGGGATGACAACGACCTGAATCGGTGCGATGGCCGGCGGCAAAACGAGTCCCTTGTTGTCGCCGTGCACCATGATGATGGCGCCGATCATACGGGTCGTCATGCCCCAGGATGTCTGATAAACATACTGCAGCTTGTTGTTCTTATCTGTATACTGAATGCCGAAGGCTCTGGCAAAACCATCTCCGAAATCATGGCTGGTGCCGGACTGCAGTGCCTTGCCGTCATGCATCAGCGACTCGATTGTATAGGTCGCAACCGCACCGGCGAACTTCTCCTTCTCGGTCTTCTGGCCGCGGATAACCGGAATCGCCAGTACCTGCTCGCAGAAATCCGCATAGAGATTGAGCATCATGATAGTTCTCTCTCTTGCCTCTTCTGCCGTCGCGTGCGCGGTGTGGCCTTCCTGCCACAGGAACTCTCTGGAGCGCAGGAACGGTCTGGTCTCCTTCTCCCAGCGCACAACGCTGCACCACTGGTTGTAAAGCTTCGGGAGATCCCTGTAGGATTCGATGTCCTTCGCATAGAAATCGCAGAAAAGCGTCTCCGATGTCGGACGTACGCACATTCTCTCCGGCAGCTTGTTGTAGCCGCCCTCGGTCACCCATGCAACCTCCGGTGCAAAGCCCTCTACGTGATCCTTCTCTTTCTCCAGAAGACTCTCAGGAATGAAAATCGGCATGTACACATTCTGTACGCCGGTTTCCTTGAAACGTCTGTCCAGTTCCTTCTGGATATTCTCCCAGATCGCATAGCCTGCCGGCTTGTAAGCCATACAGCCCTTGACGCTTGTGTATCCGATCAGATCGGCTTTCGTAACGACATCGGTATACCACTGTGCGAAATCGTCTTCCATCGCCGTGATCTCACGGACCATTTTCTTGTTATCTGCCATAGTAATAAAGCCTCCGAAATTATTTGCTCTTATTTATGAATAAATTTTAATTCAGCCATTCATGGTTGTCAATCCTCGCCGGGGTCCGAAAAAGGGACATGCGCCGGCTGTATCGTTTAAAGTTCATGCGCGCCGCCCTGCGGCTGTACGCCGGAAAGGGCCTGGCGGATCCGTCCGATCATGCCCGGCGCCACCGAAATCTCGTCCGCACCGAGCTTTGCAAGCAGGGCCGCGCCCTCCTCATCGGACGCCAGCTCTCCGCATACACCGACCGTGATGCCGGCTTTGTGGGCGTTTTCAATCGTCATGCCGATCAGACGCAGCACCGCCGGCGACTTCTGATCGTAATAATCCCGCATGTCCTCGCTCTGGCGGTCCGCCGCCAGCGTATACTGGGCGAGATCATTGGTGCCGATACTGAGATAGTCAACGCGCCGTGCCAGTTCGTCGCTCATGATCGCCGCCGCCGGCGTCTCAATCATGATGCCCTGCTGCGGAATCCGGAAAGGTACGCCCTTGCTCTTAAGTTCCTGTGCGCAATCGCCGACCAGCTCCTGAATCCGGTCCAGCTCTTCCATTTTCGTAATCAGCGGATACATGATCACCATATCGCCGTCTGCGGCCGCACGCAGAAGCGCCCGCAGCTGCACCTTGAAAAATTCCGGATGATCGAGGCACCAGCGAATCGCCCGCCGGCCGAGCTCCGGCCGGATATCCGGTGAAATATCAATATAAGCCGGCAGCTGGTCGGCGCCGATATCCAGCGTGCGGATCACGACGCGCTTTCCCTTTGCCTGTTCCAGAATCTGGCGGTATGTCTGATACTGTTCTTCCTCATCCGGCGGTACGACGCGGCCGAGAAAAAGAATCTCCGTCCGGTACAGACCGATCATGTCGGCGCCGTCCGCGAAAGCCTCGGCTGTCCGCCGTGCCTCGGTAAGATTGGCACCGATGCGGATCGGGGAAGGCGCTGCAGCACCTTCTGCCGGCCTGTTCCCGCCTTTTGGGGTGCCCTCTGCCGCTGCGTCTGCTCCGGCCTCTTCCGGCACCGCCTTCTGCGCTTTCTGCACCGCTGCGCTCTTGTCCTCCAGCTTGCGGCGCGCACTGGCCGCTGCGAGCTGGCTTCTCTCCGGATCAATGTAAATTTTGCCTTCGTCGCCATTTACGAGGCACCGGTGCCCCGCACACCGCCGCACGACGGCAGGGTCGAAATTGCTCTTTACGAGCACCGGAATATCCCGGTTCCGGGACAGAATCGATATGTGGGAATTGGCCGAACCTCTGCGCAGAATAAATGCCGCGATGTTGTCCGGACCGAGCGTAATATACTGATCCATCGAAAGATCGTCCGCAAAAACGATCAGTCTGCTCGAGGTATCCCATTTCGCGCGGTTGCGGTCTTCGCCCAGTTCACTCACCAGCTTCGATGTCACAAAGGACATCGCATCGGCGCGGGACTGCAGATAAGGATCCGGCATGGTGCGCAGCGTCTTGACGAGCGCATCGCCGACATTGCGCACCGCTTCCTCGGCCGTCGCCCGGCCGCTGCGCACAACGTCACGCATCGCGCCGGTAAACTCCTGATCGCGCAGGAGAACGCTGTAGGCACGGTATTTATCGGCTGTCTCCTGTTCACCGCCGCCCTGTGCCTTCTGAATCAGATCCAGAAAAGCGGAAGCCGTCGCGGCGATCGCCTTCTCCAGCTTTCTTGATTCCGCCGCCGTATCTGTCTTCTCCGGCTTGCCGGCAGACATCTCTTCCTTCTTCCGGACAATATAAACAATTCCCTCTGCAATTCCGCTGCTTACTGTCTTGCCATTATATTCAATCAAATTATCTCTTTCTTCTTTCCTAAGTTTCGGCCGGACCCCCGTCCCGGCTCAAAAACATTTCCTAAGCTTTGCCCGGACCCCCGTCCCAGTCCAAAACCTTTTCTAATCTTCGGCCGGGTCCTCATCCCGGCTCAAAAACATTTTCTACGCTTCGCCCGGACCCCCGTCCCGGCGGAAAATATCTGCGAACTCCGGGCGCGCTGAAAACTTCATGCGCTCCCCGCTCACCGGGTGCGCAAACTCCAGTTCCGACGCATACAGCGCCAGTCCGCGGTATCCCGGCAGGAGCGGTGCTTCCGGGCTGTACTTCCTGTCGCCCGCTATGCCGAATCCGGCGTGGGCCAGCTGCACACGGATCTGATGGCGCCTGCCGGTCAGAAGATGAATCCGCAGCAGCGTCCAGCACTGCTCCTCTCTTCTCAGCACGGCTTCCGTCTCATAAGAAAGCACAGCGCGCCGCGCCTTCGGTGTGCCCGCCGCCGCCACCTTCGTGACATTGCTGCGGCGGTCTTCCAGCAGCATATCTTCCAGCGTACCGCCGGACTGCGCCGGCTGCCCGTACACCGCTGCCTCGTATGTCTTGCTGACCTGCCGCGCACGCACCTGCTCAGAAAGACGCGCCGCGCTCTGCGGGTCAAGCGCATACACCATCACGCCGCCCACCGGCTTGTCCAGCCTGTGCACAACGCCGACATAGTCCGTATGAAGATGGATGCGGATCCAGCTCACCGCGTCCATGTCCAGCCCTCTTTCCTGCTGCGAAGCCATGCCGGGCGGCTTTTCAACTACGATCAGATTACGATCCCGGTAAATAATATTCATATGCACCTCACAAGTTCTTACATCATATCATATATTACTGTCCTATGCCCGCCCAGATGGAAATATTTCCGCAAAACACGCGGAAAAAGCCGTTTCCCGCCGCAAAAGCGCCCCTTCAGACGCAAAAAAGGGGGCGCCCGGTCCCCTTTTACATCGGCAAAAGGTCCGGACGCCCGTCTGTCAGGTATCTTTTTTAAGGCTGATTCAGTAATTCTCCGCGCGTACCTCGAAGAAGCTCTGCGGATGATGGCAGACCGGACACTCCTCCGGTGCCTTCGTGCCGACCACGATGTGTCCGCAGTTGCGGCACTCCCAGATCTTCACGCCGCTCTTTTCGAACACCTGCTTCTTCTCTACATTTTCAAGCAGCCTGCGGTAACGCTCCTCATGTGCCTTCTCGATGGCCGCCACGCCGCGGAACTGCTCCGCCAGCTCATGGAAGCCTTCCTCGTCGGCTTCCTTTGCCATGCGGTCATACATATCTGTCCACTCGTAATTTTCGCCTTCGGCCGCTGCCCGGAGGTTTTCCTCGGTCGTGCCGATTCCGTTCAGCGCCTTAAACCAGAGTTTTGCGTGCTCCTTCTCGTTTTCCGCGGTCTTGAGGAACAGCGCTGCGATCTGCTCGTAGCCTGCTTTCTTCGCCACGGAGGCAAAATATGTATATTTATTGCGCGCCTGTGACTCGCCCGCGAAGGCTTCCATCAGGTTCTTCTCTGTTTTCGTGCCGGCATAGATGTTTTTCTTATCGTCCTTCATCTCTTCCTCCATTGGTACATAAGCTGATTTCGGGTGACTGCATACAGGGCATGTCCAGTCATCCGGCAGGTCGGCGAACTTCACGCCGGCTGCTTCTTCATCGTAAACCGTTCCGCAGATTGTGCATCGATACTTCATGGTAAACTCTCCTTTCTTTGTCAAACAAAGGGGTTCTGACCGGGCAGCGTCCTGAAAGCTGCCCTGCAGCCGCATCATTGTCGGTATAAAATAACCGGGGACCGCACTGCGGCCCCCGGCTGTCAGCTCAATTGATATCCGATCAGAAATCAACCTCGGTGTCATAGTAGCAGGCTTTGAGAAGCTTTGCCATCAGGTCAATGTCTTCCTGTTTATCTGCGGAGAGTGCACGCGGGTTGGTCAGCGTGCAGGCGTCGCCGATTGCGTTCTTCGCAATCTCTGGCAGTCTCTCAAGGAATACATCTTCCGGAACAAATCCCTGTTCTGTCGGATAGCTGTCCGCGCCGTAGTTCTTAATGCAGTGCGGAATATTCATCTTATCATTCATGCCGCGCAGGTAGCTGATCAGTGCTGCGATCTTCTCTTCCTGCGTATTGCCGCCGAGCTGGAGATAATCAGCGATGAATGCGTATCTCTCTGCTGCACGGTCATCCTTCGCATTGAAAGCGATTACCTTCGGCAGATACATCGCATTGGCTGCACCATGGATGATATGTGCGCCGTAATCAGCAAATGCAGCGCCGGTCTTGTGTGCCATCGAGTGAACGATACCAAGGGACGCACTCGAGAAAGCGATACCAGCCAGGCACTGTGCGGAATGCATTGCGTCACGTGCTGCCATGTCATCGCCGGCTGCCTTGTCTTCATTGTAGGAATTAACAAGGTTCTCCTTGATCATGGTCATGGCAAGCAGTGCCGGTGCATCGGTAAACGGTGCTGCTGCGGTGGAAACATAAGCCTCGATCGCATGGGTCATCGCATCCATACCGGTGTGGGCAACGAGCTTCTTCGGCATCGTCTCTGCCAGTTCCGGGTCAACGATTGCCACATCCGGTGTGATCTGGAAATCAGCGATCGGATACTTGATGCCCTTGTCGTAATCCGTGATAATGGAGAATGCTGTTACCTCGGTAGCCGTGCCGGATGTCGAAGATACAGCACAGAATTTTGCTTTATGACGAAGCTCCGGAAGTGCGAATACCTTGCACATATCCTCGAATGAGCATTCCGGATGCTCGTACTTGATCCACATAGCCTTGGCAGCATCAATCGGTGAACCGCCGCCGATCGCCACGATCCAGTCAGGCTGGAACTCTTCCATCTTCTTCGCGCCGTTCATAACGGTGGTAACGGACGGATCGGCTTCGATACCCTCGATCAGCTCTACTTCCATGCCTGCTTCCTTCAGATAATCTTCTGCTTTCTGAAGAAATCCGAAACGCTTCATGGAGCCGCCGCCGACACAGATAATAGCCTTATGGCCCTGCAGTGTCTTCAGCGCTTCCAGTGAACCTTTGCCATGGTAAATATCACGTGGATTTGTAAATCTCTGCATTTCAGTTACCTCCTGTTTACCCTTATGATATTGTTAATTTTTTCACCATTTGTTTGCTATTATCATAGCACATTCGTAGACATTGAACAATCAATTTGGGGATGATATGAGCAGATTTAATAAAATTTTAATCTGCTCTTTATAATTATTTGCGTTTTTTTATGTACGCTGCCGCTGCCGTGCCGGCCGCAGCAAAACCGCGCCAGGCGTACGGGATCAGAAGCAGAAAATAGACGACCGTGTACTGCGTCTTCGCCTCCCACAGAAAATGGAAAAGGAATCCGCCGATAAATATCACTGCCGGCACGAGGCTCTCCCAGAGTTCCCCGCCGCGGCGCCGGCGGCACCTTCCGCCGAAATCCAGCAGAAAATACAGGAATGCGCCCTCATAGACCAGCGACTGCAGGATATCCGTCACCGCCAGATAAATGCTGTTCAGCCGGCCGCCCTGCTCCATCAGGCTGGCCGTAAACGCATTGCCGCGCGTCTCATCGTCAGCCGTTTTCTGAATCCAGAGTGACTCGAAGGTCGGCTCCGTCCACTGGGACTGCGTCTTCCGGATGAAAAATTTCCATGCATAGGACGGGTCGCTGCGGAATTTCTGCAGAGTTTTCTGCAGATCGCTGCGGACGACCGCTTCTGTCTTATCCGGATCGCCGCCGTTTTCCTGAAAGGTATCCACCTGATAGCCGTTGTACCAGCCATTTGCCCGCGGTCCTTTCTGCAGGCCCATTTCCACCCAGGCTATCTTCGGGATGCCGCCTTCACTGTAACCGGTCGAGGTCTCGAAAAATGCCGTGACCGCCCGGCCGCCGGCCCAGACCGCCGCGATGCACAGCAGTACGCAAAGCAGCAGGCGCGGCTTTTTTCGGATAATCGCCTCGCCGATCAGATAAAGCAGCAGGGCAACGCAGACAATCAGATAATTGCTCTTGATCTGCGCCGCGCAGGCGATCAGCACCGAAGACAGGATGGCGTGCCGCCATTTTCCGCTGCTGACAAATCGCTGCGCCGCCAGCAGCGCCAGCATGGACAGGGCAAATCCCGGCATGGTGCCGTATACAAACAGAAAATAAAAAGAAAACGGCAAAAAACAGACGAGTGCCGTCCGCACCGCTCTGGTCTCTTTCAAGAATACTGTCAGCGCCCAGGTGCCCGCCAGCAGCGCCGCCAGATTGATCACGCGAAATGCCGTAGAAGCGTATTTTGACCCGAATAGGCGGATCAGGCCGATCATATAGAGAATCAGCCCGTTCTGGGACGGGTAGGTATACGCATAACCTTCTTCTGTTCCGCCGTAGCAGAAAGCGGTGTGTTTCCACGGCTCATAATTGCCCGCGAGCCAGAGCTTCGCGCAGCGATAGCACCTCTGGGCATCTGCCTCCAGCTTGCCGGGCACGAAAATAAGCCAGAGAATGCCTGCGGCGAAAACGGCGGCAGCCGTGATCAGCTCCGGTCTGACCGCATGTTTCCGCTTTGACGCGCGCAGCTGCTCCGCCTTCTGCGCGGTGCCCCGCTTCGCGGCAAACACCGCTATCATAAGCACTGCCGCCGCGCAGCATAGGTGCAGCGCCGGCGTATCGTGCAGATACTGCACATGCTCATTATAGCCGTAGACGGCGCACGTCCCCGTCGCGCTCAGAAAGATGAGCACGGCGAGCATCGCCATGATAATAATCTGTATAAGGACAGACAGAATACGCTCTGCCCGCCCGATTGAACTGTTTTCCATTTTCCTGTCTCCGTTATGCCGATTTTTTCCCATAAAAAATACCGACGCAAAAAGCCGGGTCCCCGTTCCGGGAACCCGGCAAACCGTCATCAAAGCTCTTTGTAATATAGCAGAATATCTTCGTAGGAACCGTCTGCCAGCAGATAGCCGCCTGGAATTCTGCCCAGACACGTAAAGCCGAGGTGATCGTACAGATGAATTGCCGCCGCATTCGAGGCGACAACCGCATTGAACTGCAGAATCCGGAAACCCAGCTGCTTTGCCTTCTTCAGGCAGTCCCGCACAAGCACCTCACCGATATGGCGGCCGCGCTGATCCGAACGCACCGCATAGCTTGCATTCGCAATATGGCCGCACCGGCCCGTGTTGTTCGGATGCAGGATATAGAGACCGACCGTCTCGCCGCTCTCCTCATCGACCGCAATGCCTGTATAGGTCTGCGAGCGGAAAAAATCATCCGCATTTTCCAGCGTCAGCTCTTCAATCTGAGGAAAGGCATCGGCGTCCCGCACGACGCGGTTCCAGATGGCACGCGCCGCCGGCTCGTCTTCCGCTGTATAAGCATGAATTTTTAATGACATGATAGAATTCCTCCTAAACCATGGACCAGTTTACTCCTTTTTCATGGCCCGTGCAAGAGAGGAATGTGCCGCCGTACGCGGCCTGTCAGCGCTCATCCAGCGGTATATATTCCGTCGGCGGACACACATTGAGATAGGCCGGCCGGATGATCTTATCCACATTGATCAGCTCCTCCAGCCGGTGCGCACTCCAGCCGGAAATGCGGGCGCAGGCGAAAATCGGCGTATACAGCTCCATCGGCAGATCGAGCATGCTGTAGACAAATCCGCTGTAAAAATCGACATTCGTGCTGACACCCTTGTAGATATGGCGCTCCTGCGCGATCACCTGCGGTGCCAGGCGCTCGACACACGAGTACAGGCGGTAATCCTTCATCCGCCCCTTGGCCTCTGCCAGCTTCTTCACATATTTTCGGAAAATCATCGCACGCGGGTCCGAGATCGAATAGACCGCATGCCCCATGCCGTAGATCAGGCCCTGGCGGTCAAATGCTTCTTTGTGAAGGAGCTTTTTCAGGTAATCGGCAACCGCTTCCTCATCATCGGTATCGGAAACATTTTTCCGCAGATCGTCAAACATCTTCACGACCTTGATATTCGCGCCGCCGTGCTTCGGTCCCTTGAGCGAACCGAGTGCCGCCGCAATCGTCGAATACGTGTCCGTGCCGGATGAAGTCACGACATGTGTCGTGAAGGTCGAGTTGTTGCCGCCGCCGTGGTCCATATGCAGCACAAGCGCAAGATCCAGCACCTTTGCCTCAAAATCCGTATATTTCTGATCCGGACGCAGCATCAGCAGAATATTCTCCGCTGCGGACAGCTCCGGCGACGGATTATGGATATAGAGACTCTTCCCGTTCTGGTCATGTTCCCAGGCATGGTAGCCGTAGACCGACAGCATCGGAAATACGGCGATCAGATTCAGGCACTGCCGCAGTACATTCGGCAGAGAAATATCATCGGCATTGTCATCGTAATAATAAAGCGTCAGCACGCTGCGGGACAGCGTGTTCATCATATCGTGCGCCGGCGCTTTCATGATGACGTCGCGGACGAAATTCTTCGGCAGATCGCGCTGCTGGGCGAGCAGACTGCGGAAATCCGCCAGCTGCTGCTTTGTCGGCAGCCGGCCGAACAGAAGCAAGTATGTGATTTCCTCAAACCCGAATCGATCCTCGCTCAGGAATCCATGCGTCAGATCGTGGATCTCTATGCCGCGGTAGTACAGACGGCCGTCGCACGGCACCATATTGCCGTTTTCGTCCTTCTCAAACGCCTGTACGTTGGAAATATTCGTCAGTCCCGCGCGGACGCCATGGCCGTTGATATCACGAAGGCCCTTCTTGATATCATACTTCTCATAAAGTTCACCGGGAATACCTGTATGTTCGCGGCAAAGTCCTGCCAGATCTTCCATAACGGGGGTTACTTTGGTTTCAAACGCCATACCGGACACCTCCTGTGCTTGCAAAATATGCTGAAAATTCTGTTTATTATTAAACAGAAAATGAATTTGCTACTATAATATCATATATTCCCACTCTTTTGTACAATAAATAATAATAAAACGACTATAAAACGGGGCAAATGTCGCATTTGTGCCGATTATTCTGCCTGATAAGCGTCAATTGTGCTGCTGAGCGTCTCCATCGCGGCAATCTCCTGATTGCCATACGGATAGAGGCTGTCGGTTCTGCCGGCATCGGTCAGCAGGTCGGTTTCATCCTCCTCCGGGTCGATCAGCGTGCGGTACGTGTTCTCCACCGACTGCCAGTTTTCCTTGAACACATCCCGTTCATCGCCGTCATCAAGTTCCGTCTCCATATAGGTCTGTGCCGTATCTTCCAGCTCCGTCTCCTTAAGGTCCGTCTCCGCGCAGAAATCACAGATATCTGCCGTGAGACCTGTCAGCTTCAGGCTGCTGCCGGCTGTTCCCGATTCCAGATTTTTCACTCTGTCAAAAAGCGTCCTGAGCTCCGCTTCCTGCGCGCTGCTGTCCGCCTCAGCTTCAGTCTGTGCCTGCCCGGCATCGGTCTGCGCCTGCGTCTCATCCTGCGCCGACGCGCTCTCCTCCTGTGTCTGCACTGTCTCCGCCGTGGTCTCTTCCTGCGTCTCTACCTGAAGAGGCTCCGTAGACGCGGATGAGGATGCACTGCTGCAGCCCTGCAGAAAACTGCCCGCCGTCAGCGCGCAGATCAGAATCAAAGCCTGCTTTTTCATTTCTCCCATCTCCTTTTATTTATATGGAAAAAGGATCTTCGGTTCTCCTGCAAACCTCGGATCCTCTCCCCTGTGCCGGGTTCTTCCCGGCTCCCTGTCATACAATCCGTTACTCAATCACAACCGCTGTGCCGCTGGCGGTTACCATCAGCATATCGTTGGCGGATCCAAGGACCTCGTAATCAATATCCACACCTACCACGGCGTTCGCGCCCAGCTCTGCCGCTCTCTGCTCCATCTCCTGAATCGCGGCCTCACGTGCCTTGATCAGTTCATCTTCATAGCCCTGCGAACGGCCGCCGAAGAAATTCAGGAAGCCGGCGCCGATGTCCTTGAGGAAATTGATGCCGGTGATCACTTCACCGAATACGATCTGTCTGTATTCCCTTATTGTTCTGCCCTCTACGGTTGGTGTCGTTGTTGTAATCATAATCTTCTCCTGTTTTCGTGCTTATGTTAACAGCAGCGCACCGGGATTTCCCCTGTGCCCTATATAAAGATTACCATAGATAACGGGTTATGCACAATCCCCCGTTTCTGCTCATCTTCCGGACGGGGTGCCCATTTCCCGGCACAGCGCCAGAAATTCCGCCTCCACATCCGCCTGGCTGCGCAGCCTGATATCCGGTTCTGACAGAACCTGCGCATAGTCACCGGATATCGTCTCCGGCATCAGCGCATAAAACTCATAGCTGAGCATCAGATCGTCAATTGCAAATACCTGCCGTGTCTCCTTTGGCGTCAGCGCGCTGCCCAGATATTTCTCCCAGATCAGCGGCAGCAGATGATTCTCCGTCTCCTGATACGCTGTCAGCGCGGCTTTGACAGGTCTTGTCACATCCGACAGGTAGGCCTCTGCCGCATCGTGCAGCAGGCAGGCATACTGTACCCTGCCGGTATAGTCCCGTGCCTTCGCCTCCCGGCAGCAGTTGATCGAATGCTGCGCCACCGAGAAAAAATACCGCGTGTGCCCGTTTGCCCGGCAGAGCATCGAAAGCGCGTGGGCAATATCTCTGAGATCAATAAGATCCGTATCGACATGCACCGGGTCAAAATGTTTACCGGTAAAGGTTGTTATATAACTCATAAACGTCCTCCTTGTCCATCTGTTATAATATGGCGTTTACGGCGCCATGTAGAAACGCTCAACCGTATTATGAGCTTATATAACAATTTCCTGATACAGAATAACTATACAGCAGGCGACGCGATGCGGCAAGTTTGTATACAATATTCCAAATTTGTCTGCCATACGGTGCCTGCAAGGTTTTTTTACCGGAACATGCCTTGCAAATCAAAATTGACTGCACTATAATCCTGTTCGTAAAAAACAGATCTGCAGAATCTGCAATAATCTTTACCTTTAACCCGGTTTCGTGCCGGGCGGCAACTCCGGAGACTTTACATATTTTACTTACAGAGAAAGGATTGGCGGGTATGAAAATTATTGCTATCGTAGTTTTTATTGCCGTGATCCTGCTGATCATGACAGAACGGGTGCACCGGACAGCGGCTGCGCTTGCAGGTGCCGTCACGCTCGTTCTTACCGGCGTCATGACCGCAGATAAGGCACTTTCCTACATTGATTTCAACACAATCGGCATGCTGGTCGGTATGATGATACTGGTAGCTATCATACGTAAATCCGGCATGTTCGAATACATTGCGGTCCGGTCCGCGAAGGCCGTGCACGGCGACCCATGGAAGATCATGGTTGCCTTCGTGCTGATCACGGCGGTCCTGTCCTCGATACTGGATAACGTCACCACCGTACTCCTCGTCGGACCTATGACGATCGCCATCGCGCGGATGCTGGACATCAATCCGGTGCCGTTTCTGATGACACAGATTCTGGCATCGAACATCGGCGGCACCGCCACACTGATCGGCGATCCGCCGAACATCATGATCGGCAGCGCAGCCGGGCTTTCTTTTACCGATTTCCTGGCCAACACCGGTGTCTGCGTGATTTTCGTCATGCTGGCCCTGCTGCTGATGATGCGTATTTTCTATAAAAAACAGGTTGAATCCGGTGATATCGACACAGAACGTGTCATGGCACTCGATCCGGACAAGTCCATTTCCGACCGGGCTCTGATGAACAAAGGTATTGCCGTCATCATCCTCACCATTATCGGTTTTATTTTCCATGATAAAATCGGGGTTGATTCCGCTGTCATCGCGCTTACGGCGGCGGCGGTCATGCTGCTGATCAGCCATCAGGATGTCGATGAGGCCATCAGCGGTGTCGAGTGGACGACGATCGTGTTCTTCATGTCGCTGTTCGTGGTTGTCGGCGGTCTGACAGAGACCGGCGTCATCAAGAGTCTCTCGACTCTTGTCATCAATATGACAAACGGCCATCCGGTCGTGACAATGGTCGTGCTGCTCTGGGTATCCGCGATCCTGTCGTCGTTCCTGGACAACATTCCTTTTGTGGCGACCCTGATTCCGCTCGTACTGGCGATGCAGTCTGCCGGTATGGACGTGGAACCTCTCTGGTGGGCAATTTCGCTGGGCGCATGCCTCGGCGGAAACGGCACGATGATCGGTGCCTCCGCCAACGTCGTTCTCTCGGATATCAGTACAAAGCACGGCTATCCGATTACATTTCAGAGCTATCTGAAGACAGGTATGCCATTCATGCTGGTTTCGGTCGGCATCTCGATGGTATTCCTGCTTGTGAAATTTGCGGTCTGAGTGACCCGACCCGGAAAGGAAGCGTATTGGCTTGAGTAATAAATTTTCTGCGGATAAAGTATCCAGCGATATGATCACCATGATGGCCAAACAGATGGGCGCCGTCAGCGTCAAATCCAACCCGGCCCACATCAACATCTATCGTTTTCAGATTGCCGAAAATCTGACACTTGTCTACAAGGTCGACCTGCGGCGCGGCAAGAGCATCTACCTGCACCGCACGGCGCCTTATCCGATGATGCTCGGCAAGTTCTACGGTGAAAGCGAAGTGATCGAGTACATGCACCGCGACCTGCTGAAATTCAGAAATGCCTACAGGAGCAGCAAATTCGGCCATTACCTCGACCTCGCCGTCGATCTGACCAGCATGAACAGCCAGATTGAGCAGCTGTTCATGAACCGGAATGTGCCTGAGTCCGGTCTCGAAGCGCTGAGCAAGGAGTTCAAACGCATGCGTGAGACGATTCAGGAGGTGGAAGCCCAGAGTCCTCTTCTTTATGAAAAGGAACAGCAGGCGGGCATCAGCCCGGACGAGGAAGATGAAGACGTGCCGGTGCGCCCGTAAAAAGCGTGCCTATACAAAAAATCCCTTCGCCGCCAGACTGGCAGCGAAGGGATTTTCTTTTTTCCTGTCATATTCTGAAGCGGTATCCGACGCCCCAGATTGTCTCGATATACTGCGGTTTTGAGGTGTTGACCTCGATCTTCTCGCGGATCTTCTTGATATGCACGGTGACGGTTGCGATATCGCCGATGGAGTCCATATTCCAGATCCGGTTGAACAGTTCCTCTTTGGTGAACACGTGATTCGGATTTTCCGCAAGGAACGTCAGCAGGTCAAATTCCTTGGTCGTAAACGCCTTCTCCTCCCCGTTTACGAATACGCGGCGCGCCGTCTTGTCGATCTTCAGGCCGCGGATTTCGATCACGTCGTTCTTGTGCTGCGCACTGCCGACCAGGCGCTCGTAGCGCGCCAGATGTGCCTTCACGCGGGCTACCAGCTCACTCGGGCTGAACGGCTTCGTCATGTAGTCATCGGCACCGAGACCGAGACCGCGGATCTTGTCGATGTCTTCCTTCTTCGCGGAAACCATGATAATCGGCGTATTCTTCTCCTCGCGCACGCGCTTGCAGATATCGAACCCGTCGATGCCCGGCAGCATCAGATCCAGAATAATCAGGTCGTAATCCATCCCGAGAGCGGCTTTCAGCCCCTCCGTGCCGTTATTCTTTATATCCACTTCAAATCCGCTGAGCTCGAGGTAATCCTTCTCGAGCTCGGCAATCGCATCTTCATCTTCAATAATCAGTATCTTGCTCATTCTCCTCGTTCTCCTTATATTTTCTAAGTACAAACAGGATCGTCGTTCCCTGTCCTTCACGGCTTGACGCCCAGATCTTGCCGCCATGCTCTTCAATGATCTTCTTGGCGATGGAAAGGCCGAGACCGCTGCCGCCGGCGGAGGAATTGCGCGACGCATCCGTCCTGTAGCTGCGCTCAAAGATCAAAGGCAGCTCGTTCTTTGCGATGCCGCGGCCGTTGTCCTCGATCTCAACCCGGACGAATTCCGCCTCCTCGGTCGTGCGCAGGCTGATCTGCAGCTTCCGGGAAGGCTCCGCGTATTTGATCGAATTGCCGATGATGTTGTTGATCACGCGCTTGAGCTGTTCCGGATCGACAATAATCATCGTGCCGTCATCGACATAATTGTAATAGCCAAAGTCCACTCCCTGCGCCTCGAGGTCCAGGCTGATCTCCTCCGCACAGTCCCCGAAATACGCATTGGCGCTGATCCGGACGAACTGGTACGCCACGGCGTTGTTATCGAGCTTCGCGTAAAGCGTCAGTTCCTCGATCAGCGAATTCATGTCATTGACCTTATTGTAAATGGTCCGGATATACCGGTCCTGTTTCTCCTTCGTATCGGCGACGCCGTCCATGATGCCCTCGACATACCCCTTGATCGAGGTCAGCGGCGTCTTCAGATCATGGGAAATATTGCTGATCAGCTCCTTGCTGTCCTTCTCGTACTGCATGTTCCGCTCGACCTGCCGGCGCAGATTAAGCCGCATCTGTTCAAAGGCATTGCATAGCTCTCCGATCTCATCGTCCGCTTCCGCCGTCACGGTGACATTCAGGTTGCCGTCGGCGATGTTGTCCGCCGCCTCTTTCAGCTTGCAGAGCGGATTGGCAATGCTGCGGTACAGCCACTGAATCGCAAACGCGCTGCTGATGCCGAAAATGATGATCGCCGTGATGATGATCTCTACCAGTATATGCTGTGAGTATTCGATCAGGGAGCTGAGATCCGTATAGATCTGCACGTGGCCGCGCACGCCGTCTGAAAATTCGAAATTGAGCTGCTGAATATGGTAGAGCTCGCTTTCCGTGATATAATCCGAATTCTCTTCATCACTCGCCTCGGCTGTCCGGTCGACCGGAAGGCCGTCGTAGAGGTGCTCCGACCCGCTGCTGACAACCAGGTAAGAGGAAAATTCTTCCAGGCGCTCATTCAGGCTGCCCAGATAGTCCATATCCCGCATTCTGTAGGGGTCCTCGTCCACCGTCCGGCTGATCTCATCCGTTACCGCCGCTGCCATGTTGCCGTCCACGCTGGTCGGATCCAGCAGCATCATGTAGTCAGGGCTGTCCATGTCATACTGCCGGCTGATCCTGCCGACGCCCCGGTACATGAAACCGACAATGACCAGAACGGTCGCCAGAATCGGGATGACGAATACCAGAAAATAGGTCAGACGCATTCTGGATTTCAGTTTCATATATTTCACCGCTTTTCCTGTATTTTCTGCTATTCATATTAACACAACGGCATGGCATTAACAAATAAAAGAACACCGCAGACAAGGGATTCTCCCCCATCTGCGGTGTCCGCTTCGTGTCTGAAAACCGACGTCCGGCTATCAGAGATATTTCTTAAGATCTTCTGCCTTGTCCAGTCTCTCCCACGGAAGATCGAGATCATTTCTGCCGAAATGACCGTAAGCTGCTGTCTGCTTGTAGATCGGTCTTCTGAGGTCGAGCATCTTGATGATGCCGGCCGGTCTGAGATCGAAGTTCTCCTTGATGATCTCGACAAGCTTCTCATCGGAAAGCTTTCCGGTTCCATCGGTATCGATGTTGATGGATGTCGGGTTGGCAACGCCGATTGCGTAGGAAAGCTGAATCTCGCAGCGTTCTGCAAGACCTGCGGCTACGATGTTCTTGGCAACGTAACGTGCCGCATAGGCTGCGGAACGGTCAACCTTCGTGCAGTCCTTGCCGGAGAAAGCGCCGCCGCCGTGGCGTGCATAGCCGCCGTAGGTGTCAACGATGATCTTACGGCCTGTCAGTCCGCTGTCACCGTGCGGTCCGCCGATTACGAAACGGCCTGTCGGATTGATGAAGAACTTGGTGTTCTCATCGATCATGTCTGCCGGGATAACCGTGTCGAATACGTATTTTCTGATGTCCTCATGGATCTGCTCCTGGGTCACATCCGGATCATGCTGTGTGGAAAGTACAACAGCGTCGAGTCTCTTCGGCTTGCCGTCTGTGCCGTACTCTACGGTTACCTGTGTCTTGCCGTCCGGTCTGAGGTATTTGAGTGTTCCGTTCTTTCTTACCTCGGTCAGCTTGCGGGAAAGTGCGTGTGCAAGCGCGATCGGGTACGGCATATAGGAATCTGTCTCGTTGGTTGCATAGCCGAACATCATGCCCTGATCGCCGGCGCCGATGGCTGCGATCTCTGCATCGGACATCTCATTTTCCTTGGCTTCAAGGGCCTTGTCAACGCCCATGGCGATATCGGCAGACTGCTTGTCGAGTGCGACGAATACGGCGCAGGTATCGGCATCGAAGCCCTTGTCGCTGCTGTCATAGCCGATCTCACGGATGGTGTCTCTGACGATCTTCTGGTAATCTACAACGGCTTTAGTGGTGACCTCACCCATAACAAGCACGAAACCGGTAGATGTGCATGTCTCGCATGCAACACGGCTCATCGGGTCCTGCTCAAGCAGCGCATCCAGAATGGCATCGGAAATCTGGTCGCAGATTTTATCCGGATGTCCTTCGGTAACTGACTCGGAAGTAAAAAGTAACTTTTCCATACTGGGTCCTCCATAAAAATAGACTGTTTCTCTCAAAACCGCAAAAAAAATCCGCGCGTTTGTGCGGATCCGACTCATCAAACTGCTCTTATTGTTCGAGATGACTCGCTCAGGTTGGCACCTTCCCTTACGCGAAAAGGGGGTTGCCGCAATTTCACAGATCCTTGGTCTCCATTGCTCTGAATAAGAGAGAATATTAAAAATTAACAATGATTAAGATACATTACTTACCCTGCAAAGTCAACAGCCGCACCCTATACAAATACCGGCAAATGTAGCGGAAAACAATACAGACAGGCCGGACGCGTCTCCAGGCCGCCGCTGCGGCCGCCTGAAACAGGTCCAACCTGTCTGTTCTGATAAATATTCTCTTTGAAAATGCCCGCAGACTCAGCTGATCATCGCCAGCCGGGAGAGCATGCGGTCGCGCTCGCTGTCGCTGTCCACGTCCACCTTGCGGATATCGCCGCCGAGGGAACGGAGCTTCTGTGCAAATGCCTCATACCCGCGCTGAATAAAATGGATATTCTCGACGCAGGTACAGCCTTCTGCTGCCAGACCGGCAATGACGAGTGCCGCACCGGCCCGCAGATCCGGCGCACTCACGGTCGCACCGGTCAGCTTGTCCACGCCCGTGATGAAAGCCGTATTGCCTTCGACACGGATATTCGCGCCCATCTTGATGAGCTCATCTGTATATTTGAAACGATTTTCGAAAATCTTCTCTGTCACGAGGCTGCTGCCCTCTGCCAGTGCAAGACAGACAGCGAACTGCGCCTGCATATCTGTCGGGAAGCCCGGATGCGGCATCGTCTTGATCGTCGTCGGCTGCAGACGGTTCGTGACAGCCACACGGATGGAATCCCCGTTCTCATCGACCTGCGCGCCCATATCCATGAGCTTCGCGGAAACGGCTTCCAGATGCTGCGGAATGACGTGGGTCACGGTGACATCGCCCATCGTCGCCGCCGCCGCGCACATGAAAGTACCGGCCTCTATCTGATCCGGAATAATCTCGTGATCCGCCGCGTGGAACTTCTTCACGCCGTTGATCTTGATCCTGTCTGTGCCGGCGCCTCTGATGTCGGCGCCCATCTTCGTCAGGAGCTGTGCGACATCCACGACATGCGGCTCTCTCGCCGCATTCTCGATAATCGTCGTGCCCTCTGCCATGGAAGCGGCCAGCATGATATTGATCGTCGCACCGACACTGACCACATCGAGGTAGATGTGGCGGCCTGTCAGCTTCTCCGCCTTCGTGAAAATCATGCCGCGGTCGATCCAGACACGCGCGCCGAGTGCCCGGAAGCCCTTCTGGTGCTGGTCAATCGGCCGTGCGCCGATATTGCATCCGCCCGGGAGCGCCACACCGGCCTCACCGTACTTGCCGAGCAGTGCACCGATCAGATAATACGATGCACGGATCTTACGTATATAATCATTGTCAATCTCATGGGTAAAAATGTTCTTACCGCAGATGGTAACAACATGACAGTCATTCGGATCCGGATACTCAACCTCCGCTCCGATGGATTTGATAGCTTTCAGAAAAATATGTATATCGTTGACGTCCGGCAGATTGCGGATCGTAACCTTCTCATCAGACATGATCGCCGCCGCAAGAATACCCAGTGCGGAATTCTTGGCACCGCCGATCTTGACTGTACCAACGAGCGGATTGCCGCCCCTGATCAGATACTGTTCCATAATACACCCCAAATTTTATCTACTGTAAACCCGGCGCAAAAAAAGCGGCACCAGGCCTCTTATCCACATAATATGAAATATTATCCACATTTTTAAGTTACAATCTATCTTAGTCGATTATAGCATAATTTCCCTTTTTGTAAATGTCATATTACAATTTTATGAACTGCGGCGAAACACCGCGGTCCGTCATGATCCGGACCGCCGCATTTTCCGCAGATACAGGCCAAGCAGGAATACCGAACCGAGTGAGCAGATGACGCCCGGTATGAAGCCCTGCGGCATATAAGTGAGCTGCACGCTGTGCTCTCCGGCGCTCATTTCCACGCCCGTAAAGCCCTCGCCGATTCGGAACGGCTCCGCCTTCTCACCGTCAATCCGGATGGTCCATCCTTCATCATACGGCACGGAAAGCAGCATCACGCCGTCTCTGTCGGCATTGATTGTCCCGGAAAGCTCTGCCGAGGAGGCATGGGTGATCTCCAGCTGGCTTGCCGAAAGGCCGTCATAGACCTCGGCAAAGGCGTCCTCGTTCAGCGAAGCCGTCTGCAGTGTGATATTGCCGGTGGTATGCTCACTGTCCATCTGGAAGCGAACCGTCACATTGCTGTCCGGACCGCATTCGCCGAGATAGACGATGTGCCCCTTTTCGTCGGTGTAGGTCGTCTCCTTGCCATCAACAGACAGCACCATATTCTCACAGTTCGGTGCGCTGAAATAGATATAATCCTTCGCCGTGTCCGTAAAGGTCAGCTGAAACGTGACCGAGCCCTCGGCTTCGTCTTTCATGAAATCCCAGGTGTCGTCGTCCAGCGGCGACACGGTGCCGCCCTCTGCCGTCGGCGTATTGATCTGAAAGGCATCGATATCGAAAATGTGCCTCTGCGTGCCAAGCGCCTGCATGGCAAAATCGTTCTGCACGGAAAACGGCATGCCTTCGATAATCGACCAGTTCCGGATGCTGTCATCGACAAGGAAGCCGACAGACAGCGCCGTGTCATTCTGATAAATATATTCCTGCCCGATCTTTTTCACAAAGGTTAAGTCCGGCCAGGTGAGCTCTGTATTGCTGGCCACATAGCGGATGCCTTCCAGCGCATCGGTCAGCGGCGTCGCGCCCTTGTAGCTGTACTTGTTGCCGCTCATGAAAAAGCCGAGATCGCGCATCAGGTGCTCCATGTGGTCGTCGCAGGTGGAGGAGAAAAATCCCATGCCGTTCAGATGATAGCGGGTCACATCGTCACGTCCCTGAATCTGCGCGATTTCCATGCGGTAAAAGCTGTCCTCGTCCGGTTCGAATTCACTGCGATACTGCGCCATGTCATCCGCGTACTGCAGATAGGCCGACCGCGTGACCGTTCCGTTCATGTTCAGTGCGTAGACCGTGTTGGAGCACACTTCCGCCGCCGCCACCAGGATCAGCGCCGCCGCCGCCCCGCTGCGGCCTGCCCGTGACGCCCCGATGCCTCTTCCTTTCATATACAAAAGCACGATATATACCGAGAGCAGAATCGCCGTGAGGACAATCGAATACGACTCGATTTTCTCGTCGGAGCCTGCCGTGCACAGGACAAACAGCCCGGCAGCAAACATAGCGGACACAAAATGCTCCCGCGGCGTCTCCTGCGGCAGAAAGCGCCAGGCATCATAGGCCATGACGATCATCATGAAGACGAAAATGAACGTGAATCTGCCCGGCAGGTTGTTCGGGAAATGCAGTCCGTGCCAGATGTAGTCCAGCACGTTGACGTTCAGGCTGACAAGCAGAAATGCCGTCACCCCGCCGCGGATCAGCTTCTCCCGGAGGCTGATGCCATGTGCAAAGACATACAGGCAGACAAGCACGCAGATGACGATGCCGCAGTACAGATTCGGCGCTCCCTCCAGCTGCGTCGGCTTCGTGTAGGCGAAAAGCTGGTTCAGCACATCCGGAAAGCTCCGGTACAGTTTCCACGCGGTCGGTTTGATGCCCGTGCTGCTGCTGCGCATCGCGTAGACGGTCGGCAGCAGATAGAACATCGACAGACCGGCGGCCAGCAGCGTGCTGAGGAGATAGCGCAGGCCGCATGCCAGGAAATCACGCACGCCGCCGCGTTTTTTCATGAACCAGTACGCGAAGAACCAGATGACCATGAAAATGCCGATCATGATGCAGATATAGTAATTGGAAATGATCGCGAGACCGAAGGCAATTATATAAAGCCTTGCATCTTTCCGGTCAATCAGGCGCTCCGCGCCGAGCATGATCAGCGGGAACAGCGCCACGCTGCCGAGCCACATGAAATTCCAGTTGTAGGCCAGCATGAATCCGCTCAGGGCATAGAACACCGAAAACAGGCATTCCGGCGCGCCGCTGCGGCCTGACCTCTCCGACAGATACCAGAACATGAACAGGCCTGCCAGACTGATGTTCAGGACAATCAGCGTCTCGAATGCCTCCGTCATCATCGATGCCGGGAAAAAGAAAACGATAAACGTCAGCGGACTGCCGAGATAATACGCCATGACAGCCAGAAAACTGAATCCCAGGCTGCCGTGCCAGGAATACAGCAGGCTGTCTCCGCTGCGCAGTTTATCGTGAAACTCCGAGATAAACGGCACGTACTGATGATACGAATCGATGATCATTTCCACGTGATCACCGAACGGATAAATGCCAAGATAAATATACGCAATCAGCAGGAAAACCGCCGGCAGGAAAAAGGCCGCCAGCGCAAAGCGGCGCCGGCTGCGGATTCTCTGCCCCGCCCGGCGTCCGGAATTTCTTCTGTTTCTGTTTTTCTTTTTACTGCTCATAGAATTTACTGCATCCTTTGATAGAATCTCTTACGGCCGCGATCGACTTCTCCAGCGGATAGCCGCTCAGATCGACGGTCAGGTCCGCATAGCGCTCGTAAAGCGGCACGCGCTCATTGTAAAGATCAAGCAGCGTCGCGCCCTTTTCAATGACGACGCCGCGCTCCTTCAGATCGCCGAGGCGCGGTGCCAGCGACGCATAGTCCAACTTCAGATAGACAATCACCGAACTCTCCGCCAGCTTCTCCAGTGCCTCGCCGCAGTAGCAGACACTGCCGCCCGTCGAGATCACCGTGTTCTGTACATCGATATCGCGGTTGACGCGGTTTTCAATCTCCTCGAATCCGTCCCGGCCGTATCGGCTGATCAGGTTCTCGAGAATATCGCCTTCCTGCTTCTGAATCAGCAGATCGCTGTCGATAAAATCATACCCCAGCATCTTGGCCAGCACAACACCGATTGTGCTCTTGCCCGCCCCGGGCATGCCGATCAGAACTATATTTTTCATAAATCCTCCTGTCCGCCGATCCGGCGTATCTGTGTCAGCCGGCAGCATCCGGCCGCCCACTGCGCCGTATCCAGCTGCGCGGCAAAGCCCGTGCCGCATGCCGTCTGCCAGTCAAAATAGTCACGGTGCGGCTGTGCGTACCGGTCCAGGACCGCCATGATGCAGCCGCCGTGACAGACAATGGCTGCCTGCCGCGGTCCCGGCACCCCGAGCGTCCGCACAAAGCCGTCAAAGGCCTGCACGATCCGCTGCCGGAAATGCGCCGGCGTCTCGCCGCCCGGAAAGCCCGTCTGCCCGCCGCTGTCGATAAAGCGCTGGTAGGCAGGATTTCCGCTCAGTTCCTGATAATTGCGGTATTCAAACTCGCCGAAATCGCATTCGTGAAAGTCCGGGATCACCTTCTGCCGCGCCTGCGGGAAAAGAATCCGCCCCGACTCGCGGCATCGCTTCATACCGCTGACATACAGAAAGCCGGATCCGATATCCGGCATATACCTAAGCTGCGCGCGCAGTTTCCTCTCTCCCGCGGCACACAGCGGCTCATCCGTGCGGCCGACATACCGCCCTTCGGTATTGCCCTGTGTCATCCCGTGGCGGATCAGATAAAGCTGCATTGTCATTTTATCCTTCTTCCGATTCCGCACTCCACCAGATAGACCTGCCCGGCGGACTGCGCCAGACGGCAGCAGAGCCGCCCGTGCACCTCGCGGTACTGCACTTCCTCCGGGTCCATCGGGATAATGCCGCAGCCGATTTCATCGGTGATCAGAATCATCTCCGGATTCCCGTCCAGAAGACGCCGCGTCATGGTCTCCGGGTCCGCGCCCGCCTTGATCCAGCGGCGGACAAGCGCCTCGTAATGGTCCAGCGCCGCCGGGCCGCCGGACGGCCCTTTCTCTTCCAATACAAAAGTCCGGCCATCCGTCACTTTCTCCTGCGGCAGATGAAAATGCTGACACACAAATTCCTTTTTGCCCTGCCAGGCCCCACCGGTTACCAATATCATAAATTTCACCTCTGCAGATCATTCTGCTCAAATACTGGTGCCTGCCAGCAGCGCCAGCACAACCAGCACCGCCAGTTCGCAGTTCTGCAGGAACCACCCGGCAAGATCGCCGGTGATGCCGCCGAACTCCCGCATGGCCGTCCGGTAATAATGTGCAAATACAAGGAGAACCGCAATCAAAGCCAGCAGTCCCCGGACGCCGCCGAGCACAATCAGCGCGATGGCCGAAGCGATCGTCCAGAGGCCGAGAAGCATCGTCACGCGCATGCGGTCCGCCGGACGCGCTGTCAGATCAAGCATGCCGCCCGGCCGTGCATTCTGAAAATTCACGGCCGCAATGCCGCTCAGCGCACGCTCCAGTACGAAAACGCAGTCCATCACGGCGACGCCGCTGATGCCGAGGCTGCACCACGCACCATAGCTGATCAGCAGATAGACGCCGCACCAGATCACCGCAAAAGCGCCGACATGCGGGTCCGCCATGATCTCCAGCTTCCGCTTTGCATCGCCCCACGAACTGCGCGCATCCCGCGTGTCGATCCATCCGTCCAGATGAATGCCGCCGGTCACCGCCAGCGGTATGAACACAAGCAGCGCGCCCCGGAAATTTCCGTTCACGTTCAGCCAGCCGCAAAGCTCATAGACAATTGTCTCGAATATACCGATGATGACACCGATCAGCGGAAACCAGGCAAACGCCATCTTCATGTTCCGGTCATTCCACTCAATATCTTTCACCGGCAGTCTCGAATACATGGAAAGTGCTATGATCAGGGATTCCATATGCCGTCTCCCGCTCCTTTCAGAATTACCGGTATCGAATAAACGACGCGGACAGCCTCATCGGCCTGCTTCGCCATCTCCCGGTTCACAAATGCGAGTGTCCGCCGGTAGCGCTCCACCGATTCATCGTAGTGCACGCCGTCGCCGAACACATCCAGTGTCACCGCAGTCAGATTCGCCGAGAGCGCCCGCAGCGCCTCGATCCCCTTCAGGATCGCATCGGCCGCCTGCGCGCCCGCCCCCTCCGGCTCAAAAATTTCGTTGGCCGTCAGATTGGACATGCATTCAAGCAGAATCGTGCTGCCGGCCGCCGCGCGGGCAAACGCCGGGTCCTGGCAAAGACCGTACAGATCCGTATACCGTTCCACGGTCCGAAATCCTTTGCCGGCCCGCAGACGCCGATGCCGCCGGATCCGCTGCTGCGCCGCCTGCGAATACGGCTTCATGGCGGCCAGATAGATCAGCTGCCCTGCCGTGCTCTGCTGATGCAGACGCACCGTTCTCTGTTCGGCATAGGCCGATTTCCCGCTTGCACTGCCGCCGTAAACCAGCAGAAACATAGGCTGCGCCCCCGCCTTTCATTGATTATGATCGTAAAGTTTATACTGTTCCACCTGAATATCGTGAAAGGTACCCATGTGTATATATTCGGCCAGTCCCATCGCGTACAGCTGCATGGCCGCCGCCGCACCGGTTCCCTCGCCGCAGAACATGCCCGCGTCGATCACCGGATGCAGGCCGAGTGCCGACAGCACTTTGCGGCCGGCCGGTTCCGCCGAATTGTGCGACGCAAGGAGGTACTCCGGCATAACCTGCACCATCAGGCGGGCGATCAGCACCGCCGCCTGCGAAATAAAGCCATCCACAATCACCGGTACGCGGTTGAGCGCCGCCCCGAAACAAAGACCTGCCATGCCGGCAAGCTCATAGCCGCCGAGCTGCGCCATGACTTCCAGGCCAAGCTGCGCACTGTAATGCCGGTCCTTCCTGATCTCGCTGCCTTCTGTCGCCTTCCAGTACCGCGCAATCGCCTTCGATACTGTCATCACTTTCCGCTTGTAGTCTTCATCGGAAAGGCCGGCGCCCCGGCCGGTGCATTCTATCGGAGGCAGATCAAGCACCGTGCTGACCAGCGCGCTGCTCGGCGTCGTATTGCCGATGCCCATCTCGCCGAGTCCGATCACGTTGTAATCGGCGGCCGCCAGCTTCGTCGCAATCTCAATGCCGGCCAGCATGGCCTGCGCACACTGCTCCTGCGTCATGGCAGGCTCTTTGGCAATATCGCCGGTGCCGCGGGCAACCTTGCGGCTGATGATCTTCCCCGTCACAATATCTGTGTTCTCATATGTCGGGCAGTCCATGCCGATATCCACGACGAAAACATCCGCGCCGGCTTCCTTCGCCATGATATTGATACTCGCGCGGCCGCGGGTCATATTCTCCGCCACGGTCCGCGTCACATCGCTGCCCGTCTGCGTCACGCCTTCCGCCGTGACGCCGTGATCGCCGCACATGACGACAATCGCCCGTCGGTCCAGCGAAAACTGCGGGTCACCGGTGATGGCAGCCATCTGAATCACGGCATCTTCCAGTTTTCCGAAACTTCGGAGAGGTTTGCCGAGGCTGTCCCAGCGCGCCCGTGCGAGCGCAGCCGCCTCCTTGTCCGTCGGACCGATCATATCTGTCATGCTGAATAATCTGTTTTTATATTCTGTATCTCCCAAGGCTGTTTCCTCTTTTCTTCTTATGGCACAGTTTATCACATCAATGTATATCTTTCAATTCGCACGGTTGCGCCGTTTCCGGCAATAGTGTAAACTGTAACGAAAGAAAAAACTTACTGTCTGCATGGAGGATTTTACAATGAAAATCATGATTGCATCCGATATTCACGGTTCGGTTTACTACCTGAAACAGCTGGCGCAGGACGTGGAGCGCGAGGCGCCGGACCGCCTTCTGCTGCTCGGCGATCTGCTGTATCACGGACCGCGCAACGATATCCCGAAGGACTACAGTCCGCGTGAGGCGGCCGCCATCCTGAACGGCCTGCAGGACCGGATTATCTGCATCCGCGGCAACTGCGACGCCGACGTCGACCAGATGCTGCTCGAATTTCCGATCACCGCAAAGCACTGCATTCTCTACGCGGGCGGGCGGATGATCTTTGCGACACACGGCGATCAGTACAACCTCGGCGCACTGCCGCCGCTGCACCGCGGCGATATCCTTCTGCACGGCCATACGCACCTGCAGGCATGGGAGCCGTTCGGCGAGGACAATTATTATTTCAATCCCGGCTCCGTGTCCATTCCGTTCGGCGATACAAAGCATGCCTATATGATGCTGACGGAGGAGGAAGCCGTATGGAAGGAACTCGGCGGCGAGCCGTTCCACACGGTAAAGCTTTGATGCACAGTATCCGCGCGGCCAGGTTCTGATTTTACGGCAATATAAAAGGCGGCGCCCCTGAAGGTTCCGCCCGGAAACAGGCGGCTCTCCTTAAAGGCGCCGCCCGGAAATAAAGCGGCGCCCCTGAAGGTGCCGCCCGGAAACAGAAACGGCTGAGACGCCCGCAGGCGCTCAGCCGTTTTTCATGGTGCGCCCGGCGGGCGCACGTTTCTAACCGGTGAAAGTCCGGAATCCGCCCGGTAGTGGGAAGGATATAGCCGAAGGCAAGGGTGTCCATCGTGAG
>OMWM01000009.1 GCA_900314775.1 uncultured Eubacteriales bacterium
GTTACAGAACCCCGGATGAAATCTTCGAGGAGGAAATCGACCGAATCTACCAGGCTACTGCCTAGCGGAGGGTGTCCAACTTGTTGTTGCAATTTAGGTCTAGAAATTGTATCTATCGGAATTGAATATTGTGGTGGTGAATTTCGAATCCACTCGGGAACAAGAAAGATTCCATATTTAATAGCACAAATTAGGATTTGTTAAGGGGAAAATTATGCTGATTGATTTCAACGAACTTAAGGACATGACAATGCCGGGAATGAACGGCGGAACGGGAACCCTGGCCGCCCGTATGTTTAATAACGAAAAATACCGTATCATTCCTACACGGATTCATAAAGGTGGAAGCATTGGAAAGCATACGCAGGATTCAGGAGATGATCTGAATTATATTTTGTCAGGCACCGGTAAAGCAATTTGCGATGGACAGGAAGAAGAATTGAAGGCAGGTGTTATGCACATCTGTCCGCAGGGATCAGAGCACAGCATAATCAATACCGGTGATGAAGATCTTGTAATGCTGACGATTGTGGTCAAAAGATAAATTCCAGTTTTTATTGTCCTGATCGCTTTTGATATGTTTCCGCATTTGATACGGGGACTTTGACATGTTTCCGCAAACAGAGACAACTTTTTGATATGTTTCCACAGACAGTCGGGAATCGTGATTATAATTCCTTCTGTCTTGGGGCATATCGAGACCGTCTGCCTCTTGCGCAGGCAAAAATAAATTCATATATACTTCTGTCAGAGCTGCCGATGCGTTTGCGTCAGCAGCTTTTTTGCTCCGCGGATATGTCTGCCGGTACTGAACCACAGCAGGGAGCTGGATGAAGGCCGTATCGACGCGGGATTTTTAAGGCTTCCGACGCATCTCTCCTTTGATACGGACGCCTTGCTTGAAGACCCCTATAGGGCGGTACTGCCTGCAGGTCATCCGCTCTGCGCAAAGCAGGTGCTTGCACCGGAAGATCTAAACGGGCAGCCGTTTCTTGCCCTCGAGCACGGCGGTCGGACAGAGGTTTCTGAATTTCCGGGAAAATATCACATCCGGCCGGATATCCGTTTTACCACATGGGATGATTATCGATCATGGCCATGGCCGAGATCGGTCAGGGAATCGGACTGCTTCCCAGACTGATTCTGCAGAGAATCCCATATGATATTGAAATCAGGCCGATGGCGCCTTCGTGCTGCCGCACCATCGGCATTGCCGTGAAAGACAGAAAAATGATGTCCGCTGCCATGGAGAAATTCATGAAATATGTCAGGTGCAGTCTTATGCAAGAAAAGACAGAATAAAAAAACGGGCTTTGCGGGCCCGTTTTGATGCAATGATATTATTCTTTTATGATCTCGGTCCGACGGCCGTATTTCTCCGCATATTCACTGGCGGCTGAATGCGCATGGCAGACAATCAGAGCGCCCTCCGGCAGCGTATTTTCGGCATCGTCTATTTTGCAGTCGGGATTCAGAATGGTGATCTTCTGCAGATCGCGGCAGAAGGAAAACGCGCCATTGCCGACTTTCTGCAGACCGGCCGGCAGGACGACCTCTTCTAGGCCGCTGTCCACAAAGGCAAAGTCTTCAATTTCAAGAAGACTCTCCGGCAGCTGGATTCTCTTCAGAGAGCCGCAGCGGTCAAAAGCACCCTTGCCGATTTTCTGCATTGTAGACGGCAGATCAATCTCTTCCATAGAGGCAAAATCAATAAACGCAAAATTGCCGACCGACGTGACACCCTCTTCGATGACAATCTTCACAATCATGAATTGGCTGTTTTCCCACGGCACATTGCCGGCAAGGTCAAACTCGCCCGTATTATAATTTTTCATCGGGCCTTTGCCGGAAATTGTCAGTACATACTGATCATCAAGCGCCCAATGTACGCTGCGGCCGCAGCGTCCTCCCGTTGTCTCATTTTCATATTCCTGCATTTCAGATATCTATCCTTTCCGAAAAAGGCCTCCACCAGCAGTGAAGGCCCTCTCTGTATTAAATATTTTTATTTACTCTTCTGTCTCCGCGGCGGTTTCCGTCCCGGAAACAGTCTCCGTCTCAGCTGCCGTCTCGGTATCTGCTTCGGATTCTGTTATCTGTGAAGTGTCGGTCTCCTCCATCTTCTCTCGCTTCTCAATATAATCGAGATGATGGTGCGGGTCCTTGACTTCAATATCGGCTGTCAGGTTTTCCATGTACTCCTGCATCTTGTCCGATACAAGTGTATCCTTGATATCGGCCTGCCAGTTCATAAGATCGTCGGCGCCGACGAAATACATGATATGATAGCCGTAATCAGAAGAGATGACGCCGGTATCGCCTGCCTGGCGGCCGTCAGCGAAAAGCCAGTCATTGACGGTCTCAACCATATCGCCATCGGCTACGCCTTCATAAAGGCCGCCGTTCGTATTGGAACCGGTGTCGTCGCTGTACTGGTTGGCAAGATCCGCGAAACTGTCTTCTGTCTTGTCTCCATCAAGCCACTCCTGATAAATGTCGTTGGCCTTGGATTCCGCAGCCGCTTCGGTGAGCGTGCCGTCCGCTGTCGTCTCAGAGGCTTCCGTCTCTGTCTCTGACGCTGTCTCCGTCTCTGTCTCTGCCTGCACGGTTTCTGTCTCCGCAGCCGTCTCCGTCTCGGTCAGTTCTGTCTCCGCAGAGGTATCTGTCTCTGCGGCCGCGGTCTCCGTCTCGTCTGTTCCTGTCCCGGCTGTCTCTGTCTCATCTTCGGACATGTCCGCGGAAATCAGGATATGGCGGAAATCAACCGTAGGCTTCTCATCCAGATATCTTCCGTCAAAAATCACAACGTAATAGGCGTTATTGGTGTCATCCTCCACGACGCCGATATCGCCTGCCTGACGGGAAGCATCAAACAGCCACTGTGCCACGCTGGCCTGGCTGACATCTGCCTTCTTTGCATCCGTATAGACGCTCTGCGCTGCAGAATCGGATGCGTACTGGCTGTAAATCGAATCGAAGGAAGCATCATCGCTGATACCGGAAACCATCTCATCTGCCTTGGACTTGGCCTCATCCATCGCAGCCTGTTTGATTTCCTCTTCCATCTCCTCCTGGGCTTCGGATTCGGATTCACTGACTGTCTCGGTCTCTGTCACCGCTTCCGTTTCGGTATCTGTCTCATCGGCCGCTTCAGTATCGCTTTCCGAGGTGGTATCCGCTTCCGGAATATTGGCGTCAATTTCGCAGATCCGGTAGTCTACTGAGTCATAATCATCTTTATTTTCATCGTAATAAGACTGAATCTCATCCGACGACACCTCAGTGGAATCGGAAATCGAATTGTAGTAAGCATCGGCAAGAAGACTGTTGCTGTAATACTGCTGAATCTTGTCGATCGTCGCATACTCACCGAAGGTTGAGGTGATGTATTCATCGAGAGATTCACCCTGCGAGTCTGCCGAGGACTGCAGCGTGGTCTTCATCTCATCAACCGCCGCGGAATCGTCGTGGGTGAATCCGTTGGCCTCTGCTTCATCGATCAGTGCATAGGTCTGTTTGATCTGCTCAACTGCCTGTTCATCAAAATGGTCTTTCCATGTCAGATCTCCCTCTCCGTAATCCTGTTCATCCAGCGGCTCGCTGGTATCCAGTCCGAAATAAGAAGCATAGGAACCATACTGATTGATAAAAGTATTATAGACGGAATAGAAATAGTAATCGTACTCGGCCTTCGTGATCTCGTGGCTGCCAACGGTAAAATACGCGCCGTTTTTGAGCTGATACTTGCTGTAGGCATTGTATCCGATGCCGGCAGCTGCTGCCGCACAGGCGGCAATAACGCAGCCGATGCCGATCTTGCGGTTTCTCTTTTTCCTGCGCTCCTCTTCTGCACGGCGCTGCATTTTCAGATCGTACCGCGTTAATTTCTTTCCGTCTTTATTCTCCGGCGTCACATCCGCCTTTGATTTGTTATTCTTCTGACTCGCCATTTACCTCATAACTCCTCTCAATCATCATCGGCGTAATCTTCATCCATCCATACCAGTGTCAGATGGCCGTTGTCATTGGCGGCATCCTCCAGCACCCAGGATAGCTTTGAGCCATAAGCGGTCGATTCCATGACGTTGCGGTTGATAATAACAATCGTCATATCTTCGTTGATATCCGCGAAAGCATCATATAATGACTCAAGATCATTGCCATAATATTCAGGGAATTCAAACCTGCTGAAAATGTAATCTGTCGCTATTGTCTCAGAAATCAGTTTCTTTCCATCCAGAATTACCTTATCCATAAAATTCCCCCCAGTCCGCTGTATCAGCAGAAATATACGCCTCCGCCGCCCGGGCACAGGCACGCACAGGCCAGGTTCATTGCTATCAGCGTCCAGCAGACGCTTGTAAAGTTCATACTCGGCATATTATAGCTGCGGCCCATATCCTGATACCACTGGCCGCCCATCTGAAGCTGGGTGTACAGCTGACGGTATTGGATATTGTCCGGTTCCATCTCCATGGCCATCCTGGCATATTCCGCCGCATTGACATTGTTGCCGGTTCTGGCATTGACCAGCGCACTCAGATAATACCACTGTGCCGTCCGGTTGGTAATGGAATCCAGGACGTTCATGGCATCCTGATAGCTGCCGGCATTGATGTAATTTATAACAGCCTGATATTTCAGCGCATCCTCGTCCTGGTATCCGTCTGCACTCTGGCTCTGGCGCTCATACCCATAGCTGTAGCTGCTGCTGTATTCGCCATAGCTGCTGCCTGACGAGGAATATCCATGTTCTCTCTCATCCTGAATCTGTGTATAGGCTGCCTGCACTTCCTTGAACATTGCTTCAGCCTGTGCCTTGTTCGGATTATTGATATTGGCATCAGGATGATATTTTCTGCTTAGTTTCCGATATGCTTTCTTAATCTCATCGTCAGATGCGTCCCGGCTGACGCCGAGAACCTGATAGGGATCTCTCATTCGCTATCTCCTGTCTTCCTTCGTTTCTGATATATTCCTGCAAATTTAGCCCAAACGCCTGAATATAAAATATTTCTGAGAATATCCACGTCTTCATTGACAATCGGCAGCCGTTCAAAAATGCGGCAGCAGTCCGAGATCTGCATCAGCAGTATATCTCTGCACCGGTCGTCAAAATCACTTCGTCCCCTTATGCCGCGGAACGGGTTGTACGTGCCGTTTTTAATATCGTCATCGATATCCTCATAGGCATCCATAAAATAGACAAATTTCCCGAGGAAAAATCCCATTTTCCTCAGATCCTCTTCCCATTCATCCTTTTTGAAAGCAAAAACCTCGGCTGTCATATGTCCGGAAACAGAAGCGGCCGTCTCTATATTATCCGTACCGGATGTCTCAACCGCCGAGAGTTCTCTGAGATATTGCCGGATAATACGATCTTTGTCGGGCCATCGCTGCGAAACCTTCAGCCAGGCACGCCGCAGCGCCAGCGCTTCTGCCCTCCGTGCAGCTGTCTTATGTCTGTCCTGTATATCATCCTGTATATTGTACCAGGCGAGCAGCACATTCATATCAGCAGCATAGTCTGTAAATTCATTCCGGCGCACCTGATGCGTGCTGGCCGGATGCACAGGGCACCAGATCTTCTCAGTCTGCATCTCCTTCTCATAGAGACCGTTCAGAAGAATGACAATAAATGTCATATCATAAGTCAATGTGGCCTGACCGGCAACGCCGCTTCGCTTAAGCAGTGTACGGCAGAGTCCGCAGTAATATGATTCATAGCGCCGCACATCTTTGACCTTCAGATCTTCACGGTTTGCTGTAATATACCCAAACATAGTCTTATGCAGCCGTCAGCGGCCGCCGTAAGGAAAAACGGATTATTCTTCTCCGTCTGTCTGCGGTTCCTCTTCCTGCTCCGAAGTCTCTTCTTCGCTGTCTGCGGACTCGCTTTCTGAAAATTCCTCATCCGTGAATTCATCCAGCTCTTCATCTTCGTCTTCCGTATCCGGAATAATTCTGACATCGCCGTTCATCAGCTCTTCAACGGCAATGGAGAGCGGTTTCTTGTGCTCCGCATCCGGAACGCGGGTTTCTGTATAATGCACCTGCTTAATCGGTCTTCTCGCCATATCAGAGTCGCTCTTGCTCTTCTCTTTCGCTTCTCTCGCTTCTTTCGCCGCGGAAATATCGATCAGCTGACGCGCTCTTCTGGCAGCCGCGATTACAATCGAATAACGGCTGGTAATGATCGGATCTTCTTCCGAACCGCCCATGTTCTTGTTAACCTGGTCAATCAGTTCATAATATGATGGATGTATCATTCTCAATTGTCCTTTCTGTAATGCTGAAGATGTGCGCGCAGATCATCGATACGTTCCTGATTATAGCGTGTTTTCTTCTGCACGCTTTCAATCAGTCGGTCCATGGATACGGCGCAGCCGTCAATGTCATCGTTAATCACAAGATAATCGTAAAGTTCTATGTTCTCTGCCTCGATGGCCGCCTGGGCAAGCCTCTTCTGAATGGTCTCTTCAGATTCGCTGTGTCGCCCGCGCAGTCTGCGCTCGAGCTCATCGATGCTCGGCGGAGTCAGGAAAATCAGGACAGCATCCGGGAACGCCTTCTTCACCTTGAAAGCCCCCTGCTGTTCGATTTCAAGAATTACATTATAACCTGCATCCATCTGTTCTTCAACAAATCGGCGCGGTGTTCCGTAATAATTGCCTACATACTCTGCATATTCCAGCAGCTCACCATCGGCGATCATCTTCTCGAACTTCTCACGGGTCACGAAAAAATAATTGACGCCGTCTTTCTCTCCGCTGCGCGGCTCGCGCGTAGTGGCGGAAACAGACAGCTTGTACCTGCCCGGGAATTTATCCATCATGGCATGCACAACCGTACCTTTACCGGCTCCGGAAAAACCGGAAACAATGACCAGTATGCCCTTTTTATGTTCAATCATAATCTTCACCCTTGTCCATATCAGCCGTATGCTTCGTAATACCGATACCATTAAAACGCCCCGCGATCGTCTCCGGCAGAAGTGCGGACAGAACCACGTGATCATCATCGGTTATCACAACCGCTCTGGTACGCCGTCCCTGTGTCGCATCGATCGCCCGGCCGTCGTCCTTCGCATACTGCACCAACCGCTTGACAGGTGCGGAATCGGGACTGATCACGGCGACAACCTTGCCGGTATTGATCATATTGCCAAATCCGATATTGATTAGATTATCCAATACTTCTCCCTGCTGTCACTCAATATTCTGTATCTGTTCACGGACCTTCTCAATGTCGGTCTTCAGGCTGATCGCCGTATCTGTCGTCACCAGATCACCGGATTTGGACAGAATCGTGTTGGCTTCCCGGTTCATCTCCTGTGCCAGGAAATCGAGCTTGCGTCCGACAGCACCGCCTTCCTGAAGGGCCTGCCGCGCCGAACTGATGTGGCTCTTGAGGCGGACGATCTCTTCGTCCACACAGAGCTTGTCGGCGTAAATCGTAGTCTCCATGGCGATACGGCTCTCATCGATCTCCGTATCATCCAGCAGCTCCTTCACACGCTGTTCCAGCTTCTGACGGTAATTGGCCACAATGCCGGGTGCCGCCTTCTCGATCTCGGCGACATAACCGTCCATCACATCCAGCTTGCCCAGAAGATCATCTCTCAGCTTGCCGCCTTCCACGCTGCGCGCCTTCGTCAGTGCCTCCAGCGCCTCACGCAGTGCCTTCTCCATGACCTTGAAGACTTCGTTCTCGTCAATCGCTGTCTCTTCCAGCGTCAGTACATCCGGATAGCGGGAAAGCTCTGTGAGCCGGACCGTATCCTGAAAACCAAAGTCCTCTTTCATCTGCTGCAGTGCATGCAGATAATCGGCGGCGAGCGCCTTGTTGTACCGGACTGCACTTCCGCTTCCGGTATATTCCTCGTAAGTAATGAAAATATCAATCTTGCCGCGCTCGACATATTCCTGCACCAGCGTCCTGATGGCAGGCTCAAACATGCTCAGTTTTCTGGGCATCTTGATCGATATATCGCAGTAGCGGTGATTCACACTCTTGACTTCAACGGCAATTTTCCTGTCTGGTGTGATTACCTCACTCCGTCCGAAGCCAGTCATGCTGTTTAACAATAGAACACCTGCTTCCTTAATAATCCATAATGGTTTTTCTGTCTGACCGCATAATAAACCAATATATTCAGCTTATTATAGACCAAAACTGAAAAATTGTAAATCGTTCCTGTACAGTATGCATGGAAAATCCTCAAAGAACGTTTTTTATGATATGATAGGAATATCGGTTTTACGCAGAAAGCAGGGAATATGAATGAATAAAGATGAACTTATCATGCTTTTCAGGGAAATTTTCAGCAGCTGCCCCGGCATGTATGTAGAGGAGGCGGATGCGCTCAGCCGTGAATGCATCGGCATGAAGCTGTTTGATGAACCGCTGATCGGTTTTGGAGATGCGGACGATCCGCTCTGGGAGAGATACCGCAGCCGGGAAGTTATCGGCCCGTGGTTCATGCCGCCCTCTTCCTGGATGCCGCAGGCACAGACAGTGATCTCCTTTTTCTTTCCATTTTCCCGGCAGGTCAGGATTTCCAACCGCGGTGAGCCAGGGAAGCCTTCCACGGAATGGGTGCAGGCACGGATACAGGGACAGAACTTTATCAATGCGTTTCTGCGTCTTTGTCTTAGCGGGCTTGCGCGGCATGATATCAAAGCCTGCGCACCGGCCCTGGACAGCCGCTTTTTCCAGGTCGAGGAAGGTACCGTGATCGGCGCTGCATCCCGTGCGGTGGCCTGTTCTTTTGATGAAAATTCTTATACCAGCTGCTGGTCAGAGCGCCATGCAGCCTATGTGTGCGGTCTTGGCACCTTCGGTCTCTCCAAAGGGCTGATCACGGCGCGCGGCATCTGCGGACGTTTCGGCAGTCTGATTGCCGGCACACATTTTGAAGCGGACAGGCGGCCTTACACCGGAATCTACGATTACTGCAGCCGATGCGGCATCTGCGTACGGCGGTGCCCTGCCGGCGCCATTTCCCTCGAAGAAGGGAAGAAACACCGGCCGTGCAAGCACTGGCTTATCGTTTCGGCAGAGGAATATCCGCGCCCTTATTACGGCTGCGGAAAATGCCAGACAGCCGTTCCCTGCGAGGCCGGCATACCGGTAAAACGAAAACAGTAAACTGGAGGCTTATATATGGCACTGGATGGAATTGTACTATCGAATCTCGTTTATGAGCTGTCGGAGAAACTGACCGACGGCAGAATCAATAAAATATATCAGCCGGAGCCGGATGCCATCGTGCTCACCATCAAAAACAACCGGACAAACTACCGGCTTCTGATCAGCGCGAGCGCTTCTCTTCCGCTGATGTACCTGACCGACCGCCAGCAGGCCAACCCCATGACGGCGCCGAATTTCTGCATGCTGCTGCGCAAGCACATCAGCGGCGGCCGCATCCTCGGCATCACGCAGCCGGGACTGGAGCGGATCGCCTGCTTTGAAATCGAACACCTGAATGAACTGGGCGATCTGTGCCGCAAGAAGCTGATCGTCGAGCTGATGGGCAAATACAGCAATATCATTTTCTGCGATGAGGATCTTACCATTCTCGGCGCGGTCAAGCTGATTTCCGCCAATGTAAGCTCTGTCAGGGAAGTGCTGCCCGGCCGCACATATTTTATCCCGGATACGCAGCACAAGCTGGATCCCTTCAAGATGACTAAGGAAGATTTTACGGGCAATGTCCTTTCGCAGCCGCAGAAAGTGATGAAGGCGATTTACGGCTCAATCACCGGTTTCAGCCCGATCGCCGCGGAAGAGCTCTGTTTCCGGGCAGGCGTCGATTCATCTGAGAGTACGGCGGCGCTGACGCAGGCGGAGAAGGATAAGCTTTACGATACGTTTGCCGCCCTGATCAGTGATATCCGCGGGCACAATTACAGCCCGAATATCATCTACAAGGGAGACGAACCGGTTGAATATGCCTCTTTCCCGCTGACCTGCTACGGCGACGGCAGGAGCGTTCCGTTTGATTCCATTTCCGAACTCCTGCAGAAATATTATGCTGAGAAAAACGCCGTGACCAGAATGCGCCAGCGTTCCTACGACCTGCGCCATATCACGGGCAACGCGCTGGACCGCTGCCGCCGCAAATACGGGCTGCAGAAAAAACAGCTCAAAGACACGGAAAAGCGCGATAAATACCGTATCTGGGGCGAGATGATCAACACCTACGGCTACGAGGTGGAGCCGGGCGCGAGCAAGCTGGACTGTGTCAATTTCTACACCAATGAACCGATTTCCGTGCCGCTCGACCCGCAGCTTACGCCGCATGAAAATTCGGTCAAATATTTCAACCGCTACACCAAGCTCAAGCGGACCAATGAAGCCGTCACCGTGCAGCTGGCGGAAACGCAGGATGAAATCGAACTCCTGGAATCCATAGCCGCCGCGATCGGCCTTGCAGAAAGCGAAGAAGATCTCTCGCAGATCCGCGAGGAGCTGGCTGAATACGGCTATATCAAAAAGCACAGCGGTCATAAGGGCAAGGGCCGGACGGCCAAGAGCAAACCGCTGCATTACCTCTCTTCTGACGGATTTGATATCTATGTAGGCAAGAATAACTTTCAGAATGAGGAAGTGACTTTTAAAATCGCCGATGGCGGAGACTGGTGGTTTCACGCAAAGGGTGTGACCGGTTCCCATGTCATCGTAAAGACAGGCGGGCGGGAGCTGCCGGACAGCACGTACGAGGACGCGGCCCGTCTGGCGGCCTACTATTCCAGCAGCCGCGGCGCCGACAAGGTTGAGGTCGACTATATACAGCGCAAGGAGGTAAGGAAATCCCCTGGCAAGAAAGCCGGCTTTGTGATCTATCACACAAATTATTCGATGGTGATCGAACCCGATATAACCGGTCTCAGACAGGTCTGATGGCCAGCTTTTTATACACATAAGAAAAGTACCCTCTTCACCGGATTGTGAACCATTCCTGAAAACCTACAGGAAGCTTCCTTTCCCCGGCAAAGAGGGTACTTTTGCTTTAATTATCAGTTTATTTTACAACGATATTGACAAGCTTGTTCGGAACATAGATCTCTTTGACGATCTTCTTGTCACCGATGGCTGCAATGACTCTCTCCTGCTGCTTTGCATCGGCAAGAACTTTCTCCTTGTCTTCGCCATAGGCGATCACCATCTTCGCCTTGATCTTGCCGTTGACCTGCGCTACGATCTCGACAGTCTTGTCAACTGTCTTGGATTCATCGTACTCCGGCCACGGTGCAACCGAGATAAAGTTATCTCCGCCGATATAAGACCACATCTCTTCGGCGATATGCGGTGCAAACGGTGCGAGAAGGCGGAGGAAGACGGACAGATCTGCTTTGGAGATCGTGCCTTCCGCGTAAATATCATTGATCAGCGCCATCATGCTGGCAATGGCCGTATTGAACTTCATGGCCTCGATATCATTGGTGACTTTCTTGATGGTCTTGTTCATCTTGATCTCAAAGCCATCGGAAGCCTGCTTCTTATCCATGATATCCGTCAGTCCGGCAACACGGTCGAGAAAACGCTTGCAGCCCTTCACGGAGTCGTCGCTCCACGGCGTCGCCGCGGTATAGTCACCCATGAAGAGAACGTAGATACGCAGTGTATCCGCGCCGTACTGTCTGACGATATCCATCGGGTCCACGACATTGCCCTTGGACTTGCTCATCTTCTCGCCGTCCGGGCCGAGAATCAGCCCCTGATAGGAACGCTTTGCGTAAGGCTCCTTCGTGCCTACCTCACCGATATCATAAAGGAATCTATGCCAGAAACGGGAATAGATCAGATGGCGGGTAACGTGCTCCATACCGCCGTTGTACCAGTCAACCGGCATCCAGTAGTCGAGTTTCTTTCTGTCCGCAAAGGCTTTGTCGTTGTGCGGGTCCGTAAAACGAAGGAAATACCAGGATGATCCGGCCCACTGCGGCATCGTATCGGTCTCACGCTTGGCTGCGCCGCCGCACTTCGGGCAGGTGCAGTTGACGAAGGAATCGATCTTGGCAAGCGGTGACTTGCCGTCCTCGCCCGGTTCGAAATTCTCAACCGGCGGGAGCATCAGCGGCAGTTCGTCATACGGTACAGGCACGACGCCGCATTTCGGGCAGTGGATGAGCGGAATAGGCTCGCCCCAGTATCTCTGGCGGTTGAAAGCCCAGTCTTTCATCTTGTACTGTACGCCTTTGTGGCCGATGCCCTTCTCTTCGAGGAAAGCAAACATCTTCGCAATGGAATCCTTCTTATTCGTAAGTCCGTTAAGGAAATCGGAATTGATCATCTCGCCGTCGCCGGTATACGCTTCCTTGCTGACATCGCCGCCTTTGATGACCGGAATAATATCTGCGCCGAACTTCTTCGCGAAATCGTAATCTCGCTGATCATGTGCCGGTACGGCCATGATCGCGCCGGTGCCGTATCCCATCATGACATAATCGGAAATGTAGATCGGGATATGCTTGCCGCTGACAGGGTTGACAGCCTCAAAGCCCTGAAGCTTTACACCTGTCTTGTCCTTGACAAGCTGTGTACGCTCAAATTCCGTCTTCTTGGCACATTCTTTCCTGTACGCCTCGACCTCATCGAAATTCGCAATGCGGTCTTTGTACTTGTCAAGGAGCGGATGCTCCGGTGCCATAACCATGAAGGTTACGCCGAAAAGCGTATCGCAGCGCGTTGTATAGATCTCGAGCTTCTCATCGGTGCCGGCAATCTCGAAATTGACGAAAGCGCCGGTGGAGCGGCCGATCCAGTTGATCTCCTGCTGTTTGATATTATCCGGAAAATCGACAAGATCGAGTCCGTCGAGAAGTTTATCTGCATAATCGGTAATCTTCAGATACCATACATCCTTCGGGAGCTGGATGACGTCGCTGTGGCAGACATCGCACTTGCCTCCCTGGGAGTCCTCATTAGAAAGGACAACCTTGCAGGATGGACAGTAATTGACGAGCGTCTTGGCCCTGAATACGAGTCCGTGCTCAAAGAGCTTGAGGAAGATCCACTGGGTCCATTTATAATATTCCGGATCGCAGGTGCTGATCTGGCGGTCCCAGTCGAAGGAGAAACCGACCGCTCTGAGCTGATCGGAAAAGTGCTTGATGTTCTTCTTCGTGATAACAGCCGGATGAGTATTCGTCTTGATGGCGTAATTCTCCGCCGGCAGACCGAAAGCGTCAAAACCGATCGGGAAAAGGACGTTGTAGCCCTGCATTCTTCTCTTTCTGGCGATGACTTCGATACTTGAGTATGCTTTGATGTGTCCGACATGCATGCCTGCGCCTGACGGATACGGGAATTCGACAAGGCCGTAGAATTTCGGCTTCTCACTGAAATCCTCTGCCTTGAAGATACCGGCGTCGGCCCATTTCTGCTGCCACTTCGGTTCGATCTTCTTGAAATCGTATTTCATAACAAATTACCTCTTCACAGGATTAAATTCGATAAGATATCTTTTTTACTTTATCATAACAGCGCATTGATTTCAATATTTATTGACGGGCACCGCTGTAAGGCGCCGTTTCTGCCGGTTTTCAGCTGAGAAGGCCGAGCTTTTCTGCAATTTCCCGGCAGATCTCGTCGGTATTGCGGTAATCCGTCGACACCTTGATGTCGGCCGCGGCCTCGTATTTCGGCATCCGCTCATTCATCAGGGCGGAAATATCTCTGACGTTCTTGTGACCTTCCAGCAGCGGTCTCTTGTGGGTGCGGATGGTGCGGTGCAGGATAGTCTGCGGTCTGGCCGTCAGCAGGACGATCGTCCCGCACTCCTTCATCAGAGCAACGTTCTCGCTGCGCATGGCCATGCCGCCGCCGCAGGCGATAATCATCGGCTCACGCGTCTGCAGATGCCGCAGCAGCCGTGTCTCGCATTCGCGGAAATACGCTTCGCCCTTCTGCTCAAAGATGTCGGAGATCTTCATATGTTCGTAGTTCTCGATCATCTTATCCGTATCCCGGTTATTGATATGGAGCAGGCGGCTGAGACCGCGGGCGACTGTGCTCTTGCCCACGCCCATAAAACCAATCAGAAAAATGTGTCTATCCATCTTCTACCTCCGGAAATATAATTCCTTGATCTGCAAAACAGGCATATCCTGTCCGGTCCACAGTTTAAATGCAGCCGCTCCCTGATACAGGAGCATGTAAAGTCCGTTGAATGTGCGGCAGCCGTTCTCCTCGGCGAGCCGCAGCAGCTTTGTCTGTTCCGGATGATAGATAATATCGGAGACGATCAGCGGAGGCTTTAAGACAGCCGGATCGCGGATCAGACAGGCATCCTCGAGCGGTGCCATGCCGACACTGGATGCATTGATCAGCATATAGCTTTCGGCAATGCTGGCGCGCAGCGCCTCTTCATCGGCCGTATCTGCAATGGTAACCTTGCAGTCCGTGGCCGCGGTCAGGCGCTCTGCCAGCTGCGCCATCGAGTCATACGAACGGCCCGGCCGGTTGAACACATGAATCCGGCGGACACCGTCCAGCGCCGCCTGCGTACAGATGGAGGTGGATGCGCCGCCGGCGCCGAGAACGGTAATCGTCCTGCCGCGCAGCTCATAGCCTGCGTCCCGGGCAGCATCCATATAGCCGATGCCATCCGTTGTATAGCCGGTCAGCACGCCGTCGTCATTCACCACCGTATTCACAGAACCGCATAGCTGTGAAGCCTTTGAAAGGCGGTCGCAGAAGCGGCACATCAGTTTCTTGTCCGGCATTGTCAGGTTGAAACCGCGTGCATGCATTGTCCGCAGCCCTTCCACGGCTGTCTGCAGGCCGTCCGTACCGACGTCAAAACACAGATAGACATAATCCAGTCCCAGAAGCCGGAAGGCTTCATTGTGCATCAGCGGGGAAATGCTGTGCGCGACCGGGCTGCCCAGCAAACCGGTCAGCACCGTGTGCCCCGTAATCTGTTTTCCATCACTCATATTCTGCCTCCATTTCCGCTGCCTAACTTTTGCAGAGTAAAAGAAAAGCTGCCGCAAGGCATTCTGCGGCAGCTGCATGATCTATTCAGCAATGTGATCAGACTCTCTTGAGGTATTCACCTGTTCTTGTATCGATCTGAATCTTATCACCGATATTGACGAAGAGAGGAACCGCAACTTCTGCGCCCGTCTCTACGGTTGCCGGCTTGGTCGCACCAGTAGTGGTGTTGCCCTTGAAACCAGGCTCTGTCTCGGTAACTTCAAGTTCTACGAAAAGAGGAGGCTCTACGGAGAAGATCTCACCGTTATAGGAAAGCATCTTGACCATATCATTCTCTTTGACAAACTTCATGGCATCGCCGATTGCATCCTTCGTAAGTGCGATCTGGTCGAATGTCTCTGTATTCATGAAGTTGTATAAATCGCCGTCTGCGTATAAATACTGCATCTCAATCCGGTCGATGTGCGCTGTCGGACACTTCTCTGTCGGACGGAAAGTACGCTCGATCACGCCGCCGTCCTTGATGTTCTTGAGCTTTGTTCTTACGAAAGCTGCGCCCTTGCCAGGTTTGACATGCTGAAACTCTATAATCTGATAAACTGATCCGTCTAATTCGATTGTGATGCCGTTTTTAAAATCACCTGCTGTAATCATCCGTTATTTCCTCCTAAATATACTGAAGCAATTTTATCACAAGATAAGAATGCGGTCAACGTACGTTTTTACGTGCATCCGCAAAAATATACGCCAGCATCCGCCGGCAGGTCACCCCTGCCGGCAGATGTCCGGCATAGCAGAATCATCTTTTTGCGTGGCTTTTGCGGATAGCTTCACGAACCGGAAGAATCATGGATGGTGACACGGAGAGTTCGTCTACACCCATCTGGATAAATGTCTCCGTAAGGGATGTATCCGCACCGAGTTCTCCGCAGATGCCTACCCATGCACCGCCCTTGTGGCCGTTTTCGATTGTCATCTGAATCAGTTTCAGGATGGCCGGATGATGCGGCTGATAGAAGCTGTCCAGTTTGCTGTTCTGGCGGTCCATAGCCAGTGTGTACTGCGTAAGATCATTGGTTCCGATACTGAAGAAATCGACTTCCTTTGCCAGTTCATCGGTAATGAGCGCCGCTGCCGGTGTCTCCACCATAATGCCCTGCTGCACATCGCCGTATTTGATGCCGTCGGCATCCAGTTCTGACTTGACGGAAGCGACAATTTCCTTGATCCTGCGCACTTCTTCAATAGAAGTGATCATCGGATACATGATGGCGATATTGCCGAACGCACTTGCACGGAAAAGTGCACGAAGCTGCGTGCGGAAAATCTTCGGCCGCGTCAGGCAGATTCTGATGGCACGGAATCCGAGTGCAGGATTGTCTTCTTTATCAAGGCCGAGATAATCGACCTGTTTATCTGCACCGATATCGAGCGTGCGGATCACGACAAGCCTGCCGGCCATGGTCTCAGCGACTGACTTGTAGATCTTGAACTGCGTCTCTTCATCCGGCAGATCTTCCCTGCCGAGATAGATAAATTCACTGCGGAAAAGACCGATGCCGCCGCCGTCGTTCTGCAGAACCGCTGCCACATCCTTGAGGCCGCCGATGTTGGCGAACAGGTTGATCTTCTTACCGTCCAGTGTGACATTGTCCTTGCCTTTGAGTTCCTGCAGAAGTTTGCGCTCTTCGTTATCCTTATCGCGCAGCGCCTTCATCTCTTCCAGCACATCCGGGTCCGGATCCAGAATAAAGGTGCCGGTGTGGCCGTCTACGACAGCCATTCTGCCGTCCCATGAAGGGTCCGCCGGAATATTGATCAGTGCCGGGATGTTCATGGTTCTCGCGAGTATGGCGGTATGGGAATTGGCCGAGCCGTACTGCGTCGCAAAGGCAAGCACCTTTTCCTTATCCAGCTGTACGGTTTCGCTCGGCATCAGGTCGTCAGCTACAATGATCACCGGCTCGTCGATCGTGCCGGAATCTTTCTTACCGCTGAGCACCTTGATGACACGCTCTGATATATCTTTCATATCAGCGGCACGTGCCTTGAAATAATCATCATCCATCTCGGAAAACATTTTGGAGAAGTTATCTCCGGCGAGTGCAGCGGCATATTCGGCATTGACCTTCTGCGTCTCGATGGTATTGTGGATGGAATCATTGAAATCGTCATCCTCGAGCAGCATGGCATGTACTTCAAAAATGGCCGCATTCTCTTCGCCGACCTTCTTCACAGCGTCATCATGCAGAACGCCAAGGTCTTCGATCGCCTGCTGGCGCGCCTTGTCATAACGCTCGATCTCCGCTGCCGTATCTTCTACCTTATAGCGCTTGACCTGTTCTTCTTTCTTGCCGTAATAGAGAACCGGGCCGATCGCGACGCCGCTGAAAATGGATTTTCCGGTATATTTTTCCATTTGCAGTTCCTTCCTTTCAAAAAAGACACCGGGGACTGTCCCATTGTTCAATCCACCGGTGTCTGTGACTATGCAGGCGGATTATAAGTTCGCCTTTAACCAGGCTTCGAGTTCAGCTGCAGCTGTATCTTCGTCAGCGCCTTCAACTTTCACTGTGATCTCATTGCCCTGCTTTACGCCAAGGCTCATCAGGTTGATCAGTTTCTTGGCAGAAGCGCTCTTGCCGTTCAGTTCGATATCAACATTGGATGCATATTTCTTGGCAGCAGCTACGAGCTGTCCGGCCGGTCTTGCATGGATACCTACCGGATCTGTGATAACATACTTGAAAGTTTTCATGATAATTGCCTCCTTGAAAATAATGGTTATTTATTACTGATCTGCCTGCGGCAGTTCATTACTGAAGATCGATATTGGTCTGCATGGTATTCATCTGCCAGCTGCAGACCTTCGCTCCCGGACAATGAAAACGAACGGTGAGGCGGCGCCTTGCCGGGCTCTCATAATCCGGATAAAAACGCGACGTCATGACGTACTGTCCGCCGTTAAAATAGATTTCCAGCACCGAGGTATCGATGAGCATACGCATATCGGTAACCTGTCCGATCCTGATCCGGCGGCATGTCCTGCCCCGGCCTGCTCTCCAGCTCATCTGCAGCGAAATGACGCCGCCTTCGTAACGGAGCGTGACACCTTCGCCGATCTGAATCGACCAGCCGCCCTGCACACCGGTAAGGTCTGCTTCTACATCGCCTGCCCCATCTGCAAAGCAGACGGCGCCTTCCTCATCCATCTCAAGAGCGCTGCCCCTGAGCTGTGCAAGCTCGCTGACCGGCTTCTGGCGGACACAGCCGTCTTCCCATGTCAGTTCGCGGGGAACTGTCAGTGCATTTTCCCATCCGAGTGCATCCGTCGGATTGTCGTACGGATGATCCGGCATGCCGATCCAGCCGATGAAAAGGCGTCTGCCTGCCTCATCTACAAAGCTCTGCGGCGCATAGAAATCAAAACCGTAATCCCACTCGCGGAAATCCTCCGGCGCATCGCCGTTCATCATAAAATAACCGGCCTGATAGATATTCTGATACCGGTATTCTTCCGAGGAAACGCCCTGCGGACAGCAGGATAAAATCCGTTTCCCATCCAGTTCGAAATAATCCGGGCATTCCCACATGTAGCCAAAAGGCTTCGGCGTGCTCAGCACCTTCTGCAGCGTCCACTGCAGACCGTCACGGCTTGTATAAACAAGCACCGCACCGCGTTCGTCCTGCATGCGCGCGCCCAGCACCATGTGATAGAGACCGTCCTGTTTCCAGACCTTCGGGTCCCGCACGTGCCGCGTGCATTCTGCCGGATAGTCCGGCGTACGCATCAGTACGCGCTTCGGTCCATATGTCACGCCGTCCTTCGTCTCAATCAGAATCGTATTGCTCTCACGGCCGTCGTGAATATAGTCGTAATCACCCGGACGCTTGATGTTGCCCGTATAGTAAAGCTGAATCGCATCGTGATCAATCAGTGCACAGCCGGAATAGCAGCCGTCGTGATCATCCTCTTCCGGCCAGAAAGGCACACCTTTGAAATCAAGATGAAGCAGATCCGGGCCCGCATAATGGCCCCAGGTTCTTGCTTTTCTGCCGTCAGGAGCCGGCGTATTCGGGGAATACTGAAAATAGATGTGATAGATGCCGTGCATCTGGCACAGTCCGTTCGGATCATTGAGCCAGCCGTCCGGCGGCATCAGGTGATACTGAAGCCGCCAGGCGTCCTTGTCATTTAACATATCTCAAGCACCTCTTCGCCATCGGTTACAGGTATTCTCATCCGTACATCCTGGTATTCATCACTGTTGGTGACGATTACCGGCGTTACCGGATCATAGCCTGCTTCGCGGATGACGTCCATATCAAACTCAATCAGGAGATCGCCCTTGTGTACGCGGTCTCCCGTCGCCACGTGGACATGATAGCCCTTGCCCTGCAGGTTGACGGTATCGATGCCGACATGAATCAGTACCTCAACACCGTCATCGGATGCCAGAGCGACGGCATGTCCTGTATCATACATAAGCTCAACCGTGCCGTCAAACGGTGCAACAACACGTCCCTCCGAAGGAATGATGGCCATGCCTTTGCCGAGGGCTTCCGCCGCGAAGGTCGGATCGCTGACCTGTGAAGACGGAATTGCTTTACCTTTGACCGGTGCATATACGACCTTTACATCAGCAGAAACTGCCGGTGCCTCTTCGGCTGCCTTCTCTGCTGCTTCTGCTGCCGGTGCCGGCTCTGCCTGCTCCGGAGCACTCTCTGTTTCCTCAGCCGGTGCGGCCGCTGCAGCTGGCTCTTCATCTTTATATGTGATAAACGATACCGCAAAGGCAACGGCAAACGATGCTGCCATTACAATCGCGTACTGTACCCAGAAACCGGTTGTGATCAGGAAACCGAACAGACCGGTTACGCCGTAAGCGGTTGCCTTGATGCCGAACAGTGATGCAAGCATACCGCCGATGGCACCGCCGCAGCAGCCCGCGATAAACGGTTTTCTGTAACGGATATTAACACCGAAGATTGCCGGCTCCGTGATACCCAGGAAAGCCGACAGGGAGGCCGGAAAGGCCATCGACTTGATCTTCTCGTTTTTGGTCTTGAAAGCAACAGCCATGGCTGCGGCACCCTGACCTACATTGGCTGCCGTGGCAACCGGCATCCAGGTATTGGCCGGCGGATTCTGGCTGACCATCTGGGCTTCGATCATATTATACATGTGATGGAAGCCGGCAACAACTGTAAATGCATAGACAAAACCGATCAGCAGGCCGCCGAGTCCGAATGGCAGACCGATCAGCGTCTGTGCGCCGAGCAGGATATAATCCTCTACGACCTTGAAGACAGGTCCGATGATTGTCATCGTAAGAACGCCGGTGACAAGTACGGTTACCAGCGGTGTTACGAACAGATCCAGCATCTCCGGAACAGCTTTATGCAGCTTCTTCTCGAGCCAGCTCATGAAGAGAATGGCTATGATAACCGGAATTACATGGCCCTGATAGCCCGTCTGCTGAATTGTCAGACCGAACACATGCCATACCGGTATATCGGCCGCATCCATAGAGGCCACGCTCCATGCGTTGACCAGATTCGGATGAATCATGACAAAGCCGATAACGGCTGCAAGATATGGGTTGCCGCCGAATTTCTTAGCGGCACTGATGGCAATCAGGATCGGCAGCATTGAAAGCGCTGCACCTGCCATCAGGTTGATCATACTGTAATAATCGCTCTCTGCCATCGACGGGAACGCCGTAGACAGACCGCCGAGAAGTCCGTTCAGAAGACCGGATGCCACGATGGCCGGGATGATCGGAACGAATACATCGCCGAGCGTCTTGATCGCTCTCATAAACCAGTTCTGCTTCTGCGCTGCTGCTTCCTTGGCAGATTCCTTCGTACCGGCTTCTACGCCGGAAATGGCAATAAATTCATCAAAAACCTTATTGACAACACCGGTACCGAAAATTACCTGAAGCTGACCGGATGCCTCAAAGCATCCCTTAACACCTTCTACACTTTCCACGCCGGCTTTATCGACCTTGCTGTTATCGTTGATAACGAGCCTCAGTCTGGTGGCGCAATGTGCTGCCGAGGCGACATTGGACGCACCGCCGATATGATCGAGTACGCCTTGTGCTGCTTTTCGATAGTCCATAAATTCCCTCCATTTACTTCATATTGAATACTGACAGTTACAAAACACTATAATCATTATAAAAAACTTTTTTTCCGCTGTAAACTGCAATATTTGTAATTTTTACTAATATTATAATTTTGTACTGATGTATTTTTATGAGAAATTGAAGGAAAATATGTTTATCTGTTCCATATCTATGGTAAAATAAATAATAAGTGCGACAGCTTACTAGTTTTTTAATAAACTGCTGAATAATTTTATATTGGAGGTATTTTATCATGGCAGTAGTCAAAGTACAGGCTGACGTCCTGGATCGTTTCTGTATGGACGTTTTCGACAGGTTCGGATTTTCGGAAAGCGACAGCAGAATCATCACTGATGTTCTTCTTCTTGCCGATCTTTACGGTATTGAATCCCACGGTGCGCAGCGCCTTGTTCGCTACCACAAGGGTATTGCAAGCGGAAGAATCAAAGTGGATGCCAAGCCTGAAATCATTCATGAGACACCTGTATCCGCAGTGATCGACGGACATGCCGGTATGGGACAGCTGATGGGTCATTACGGAATGTCCTTATGCATCGAGAAGGCTAAGAAATCCGGTATGGCAATGGTTTCCGTCCGCAATTCCAATCATTACGGCATTGCCGGTTACTATGCCAAGATGGCCAGCGATCAGGGACTCATCGGTATTTCCTGCACCAACTCCGAGGCGATCGTGACACCGACCTTCGGCAAGAAGGCGATGATCGGCACCAACCCGCTCGCATTTGCCATGCCGGCAAAGCCGTATCCGTTCTTCTTCGATGCGGCTACCAGCATCGTAACACGAGGCAAGTTCGAGATTTACCGCAAAGCCGAGGAGCCTGTTCCGGAAGGATGGGGTGTTGACGAGAACGGCAAGGTCTGCACCGATCCGGGACGTGTACTGGACAATATCAATGCAAGAGCCGGCGGCGGCATTCTTCCGCTGGGCGGTGCCTATGAGCTTACAGGCAGCCACAAGGGATACGGCAATGCGATGATCGTCGAGATCCTCTCTTCTATCCTTTCCCTTGGACTGACATCCAATCACACGAACATCGGCACACTGGGCGGCACATGCCACGGCTTTGCTGTTATCGATCCGGCCATTTTCGGAGATCCGGATGCGATCATCCAGCATCTGTCCGACTATCTCGAAGAACTCAGAGAGTCTCCGAAGGCAGACGGACACGACAAGATCTACACACATGGACAGAAGGAAGTCGAGGGCCTTGCCCGCAGAAAGAAAGAGGGCGTCGATGTCGATATGAAGACGCTCGACGAGATGAAAGATATGAGCGAATATGTAGGCGCCGACTTCATGTCCTATTTTGCAGACGTTTACAGAAAATAATTATCAATGACAGCTGCAGCTGTCAGCAGAAAGGAGTGTTCCCTCTATGAAATGCCTGGTATTATTAAAAGAAGTACCGAATGTGGCTTCCATCCGTATTGACCCGGAGACATTCACTGTCGATCGTGACAATGTCATCAACATCCTTGATCCGGCAGATCTGAATGCCATCGAAGCCGCACTGACAGTCGCTTCCGGCCCGGACGACGAGACTGTTGCCATGTCCATGGGACCGGAAAGTGCCGATGCGGTCATCCGCACGGCGATTGCCATGGGCATTAAGAAAGGCGTCCGGATTACAGATGACGCCTTTGCCGGTGCCGACAGCCTGGTTACCGCCACTGTTCTGAAAGCGGCTATTGACAAAGAAGGCCCGTTCGACGTTATCTTCTGCGGTGCACACTCTGTTGACGGTGCCACCGGACAGATCGCCGGCAAGCTGGGTGCGATGCTTGGCATCGGTACGCTTACCCGTGCCTCGAAAATCGACACTGAAGACGGCGGTCTCAGGATTCAGAGAAAAGCCGGCGGCGGCTATGAAGAGCTTAGCGCTTCCTTCCCTCTGATCTGCTCCGTCACAGAAGACCTCAACAAGCCGCGCAAGCAGACCATGAAGGGAAAATCAGCTGCAAAGAAAGCAGTGATCGAGGTTCTCACCAACGGCGAGCTTGCTATTCCGGCTGATCAGCTGGTCAGCCCGTCCCGTGTTGTAGCCCTCTTCCCGCCGATGCGCAAGGAAGGCGGCGAGGAACTTACCGGCAGCACGGACATAGAAAAAGCAGACAACCTCGTGGATGTTCTCATGAACAATCATCTTATCTGAAGGAGGCGGCAGTATTATGGCTAATAAAAATATCTGGGTAGTATTTGAACTCTCCGACGGCAAGCCGAACAGAGTCAGTCTGGAACTTATGCAGAAGGCTGCTTCCATGAAGGAGAAGGCCTCTGCCGTCATCATCGGTGAGAATGCGAAAGAGGCAGCGCCGGCAGCATTTGCCAACGGCGCAGACGAGGTCATCGCTGTTTCGCAGAAGGCGACATTCGAGGGTGCCGCTTATATTCTCAGTCAGCTGATTAAGAAGTATGAACCGCTCGCAGTTCTGATCGGGTCCACAAATTACGGACGCGACCTCTCTGCTGCCCTTTCGGCGAGAAGCCGCATCGGTATTGCATCAGACTGCACGGATATGTGGATCAATGCGGAAGGCGATGAAGTTTCGATCAACTGGATCCGTCCTTCGTACGACGGCAAACTCAATACCAATATTGCCGTGGCAGGGACACCGCAGATCGGTACCTTCCACGCCGGCACACTTCCATACAAGGAGAATTTCGGCGGTCCGTCAGATGGCAGTATCATCGAAGAGACCGTGGAGATTCCGGATGGCGTCATCCTCACCTCCGTGCTCGGATTTATTCCGGATGATGCCCTTATGGCAGCCAATATCGAGGATGCGAAGATTCTGATCTCCGGCGGACGCGGTGTCGGCAGCAAAGAAGGCTTCAAGCAGCTGTTTGAACTTGCTGCCCTTGTCGGCGGCAATGTCAGCGGCAGCCGTGTTGCCGTGGAGGAAGGCTGGATCGAGAAGGACCGCCAGGTCGGCATCACCGGCAAGACGGTAGCGCCTGAGCTTTATATCGCTTTCGGTATTTCCGGTGCACAGCCGCATGTGGCAGGCATGAAGGAATCCAAGGTCATCGTTGCTGTCAACAGCGATGCCAACGCACCGATCTTCGATTATGCCACCTATGGCATCGTCGCCGATCTGAACACGGTTATTCCGGAGATGATCGAGAAGATCAAAGCCAACAAGTAAAAAGTCAGTGACCTGAGGGGGTGATGAGAATCACCCCCTTTTTTTGCGCAAAAAAAAACGGCAGGCGCTTTCGTCCTGCCGTCTGTAATGTTATTTATGGGAAAGAGAACCTCCAGCATGCCGCTGCTCGCTCATTGACGCCTAGCCAGCGTCAAGTGGGTAGCCCGGGCCAGATCTTCTGCCTTTCGCTTAAAGCGACCTGACATACCGAAAAGGTTCACGTGTCAGCTTCCCTTATAAGAAATGTAGGTTCAACTATGCGAACTGGCGAACACTCCAGAAGAGTTCCCTTCAATGCAATTATATATGATTGCTTTTGCAATTTCAAGGGACACCGGAAAAATCCGGTGCCTGACGGATGCAGTTTATTCTCTGATGCCGAGAAAACCAAGCACCTCGTCATTCATCTTGTCAATATCGCAGACTGTCTTATGCACAATCGGCGCCGTCTTCAGTTCGATGATTGCAGGCGGCTGTGCGACACCGGAAAGCTCCGTCAGCATATCAATCAGCTCAATCTCGGAATATCCGCTGACATCGCCCTTGATCGCGCCCACCACGCTGCGGGCGAACTTGTACGGGCTGGCTGTCGATGCGATGACCGTCGGCTTTGTATCGCCCGATGCCTTTACATATTTGCCGTATACGGAGGAAGCAACGGCCGTGTGCGTATCGATCACATATCCGGTCTTCCGGTAGAGCTCACGGATTGCACTCTGCGTCTCCTCTTCTGTTGCAAAATCAGCATAAAAATCACTGAGCTGTCCGCGCATGTCATCGGTAATATCGTAGCTGCCCTCTTTGCCAAGCTGTGCCATCAGCTGCGCTGTCTTCTTCGGGTCGCGTCCGTCAATCAGATAAATCAGACGCTCCAGATTGCTGGAGACGAGGATATCCATCGACGGAGATGAGGTGACATAGAAATCACGGTTTCTGTCATAATTTCCGGTGTGGAAGAAATCTGTCAGGACTTTGTTCTTATTGGATGCACAGATCAGTTTGTCAATCGGCGTACCGATCTTCTTGGCAAAATATGCGGCCAGAATGTTGCCGAAGTTGCCGGTCGGCACGGTGACATTGATCGGCTCTCCGGCTTTGATGCGTCCGTTCTTGTAAAGAGCGGCGTAGGCGTATACATAATAGACTACCTGCGGCAGGAGACGTCCGATATTGATGGAATTGGCTGACGAGAACATGAAACCGTTTCTGTCAAGCTTCTCGCCCAGCGCCTGGTCGCTGAACATGCGCTTTACTGCCGTCTGCGCGTCATCGAAATTGCCGCGGATGCCGACGACGAAAGTATTGCTGCCCTTCTGCGTCACCATCTGTCTCTCCTGAACCGGGCTCACGCCGTCCTTCGGGTAAAATACGACAATCCGTGTACCCGGTACATCCGCAAAGCCGGCCAGCGCTGCCTTGCCGGTATCGCCGGAGGTCGCCGTGAGGATGACAATCTCATTGGAAATATTATTCTTCTTCGCTGCATAGCGCATGAAATGCGGCAGAATGGAAAGCGCCATATCCTTGAAAGCGATGGTTCTGCCATGATAAAGCTCAAGATAATAAGCACCGTCCGCATAGGAAATCGGTGCAATCACATCGGTGTCGAACTTCTCATCATATGCCTTGTTCACGCAGTCACGGATTTCTTCATCTGAAAAATCCGAGAGGAACAGCCGCAGAACGGTGAATGCGACCTCCTGATAGCTCATCTGCGCGAGCTCTTCTATGGGAGTATCCAGTACCGGAAATTCAACCGGTACAAAGAGACCGCCGTCATCGGCAAGTCCCTTGAGGATGGCATAGGATGCGGTTACTGACTCGCTGCTGTCACTTCTTGTGCTTCTGTACGTTATATTCACTGCCTTATCTCCTTACTTTATAAAGCTTTTGCTCTGCAATTTAATCAACTAAAGTATACCATATGCCCGCACAAAGCGGCAATAAATACGAAAAGATGTATCGTGAATAAAACAGCCCGGCAGGCGATGCCTGCGGCATGCAGACAGCGGATGGCCAGACCGGGAATCCTATTTCTGAATAATATTTCTGAATAATCAGCAGAAATCTTTAGATTTTATCAACATTTTGCACATAATGTATTTTTTCCTGGACAAAAAAATGATATAATATAGACAAGTCAAAGGTGTTTATCCAAGGGGGTATTCATATGAGTGAAGAAAAAAGAGTTATTATCACTATCGGCCGTGAATATGGCAGCGGCGGACATGAGATCGGCCAGAAGCTTGCAGATCGACTTGGCATTAATTTTTACGACAGGAGTCTCATTGAGCTTACCGCAGCAAGAAGCGGACTTAACCCGAACGTGGTAAGTTCTTCTGATGAAAAAGCCCCGAGTCTTTTCTCATCACCGTACTCTCCTACCATTTCCGATCAGCTGTTTTACGCGCAGTGCGATCTGCTGCAGACACTTGCTGACAATGAGTCATTTGTGGTAGTCGGAAGATGCGGCAATGCGGTTCTCCGCGAGAGAGCAAAGACACTGGATGTTTTCATCTTCGCGCCTCTTGATGTAAGAATCAAGCGTGTCATGGATCTGTACATGGTGCCTACAGCAGAGAAGGCGAAGAAGGAAATCCAGAAAATCGATAAAGCCAGACGCACTTACTATCAGTATTACACAGAGTATAACTGGGGACAGCGTGACGGACACGATCTGATCATCAACAGTTCTCTGTGCGGCATCGACGGTACGGTAGATGTTCTGGAACGTACCGCGAAGGTTTTCTTTGGTATTGATTAATCCTGCGGCCGGTCTCGCACCGACAGCCACAGACAATATTTTTTAAGCAGAATGACTGCTGCACCAGGGCGCGCAAACCCCGGTGCGGCAGTCTTTTTTCGTCTTCTGCTATGGCAAAAGGACCCGCCCGAAGGCGAGTCCCCTCTGTTAACTCAATAATTTTTCAGAAACAGCCGCATCTCAATATATTTTCAGAAGCAGCCGCAGCGCGGCAATCACCAGCATGACAAGCGCTATGCAGAAAAGCGTCAGCCTCTTCAATGGCTTTCCATGGAAAAGCGTGCTGCCCGGTATATCCGGCTTGTGATTGCGCACATAATAGACAAAATGATCAGAATAGCGGATCAGCATGAATACCACGATGACCAGGGAAATCAGCGCCAGTGCAATCAGCACCACGCCGGTTACGTTAATGGTCTCCGCTACCGATTTGATCGATATGATTTTGTTGTAGGTGCTTCCGGACACCGTCGCACCGCTGGCAGAGGCATCCTCGAAGATCGTGTTATCCGAAAATGAAGCCGTGTAAAACTGCGGATAAGTCAGCGAATAGGTAATTCCCTCCGTGATAAAAGAGCCGCTAAGGAAAGACGACAAATTGATGGTATCATTTGTCTCATAACGGATCACAAGCGGATTCGTATGCGGTTTGATACCGGAATCAAATTCCGAATGTCCGCTCACTTCCTCCTCGGTATCCGCATCCTGCGGCGGTTCGCCGAAAATCTCTCTCGTCATCGCCGTCATCTCATCGGAAGAAGACGCATTCATCGTGATTGTATACTGTGTCGTACTGACGACCTTGTCCTCACTGATCTCGACCTTGCCGCTGTCGATCAGATCGGAGGCTGCCGCAGTCAGCTTCTGCTTGATGCTGCTGCCGATAATATCCGTCGTATTTTCCGGCAGTTTCAGCGTCACAACGCGGACAATATTTTTCTCGCTGTGAATCGTCGTGGAAATATCGACCGATTCGATATCGATGGCAAAGCCCAGCTCTACGCTGACATCATCCGATCTGGACATCGGCATTTCCAGATAAAGCTGATTGCTCACATACTGGGCGGTATGGCTGTCGAGATAGCCGTATTTGCCGGTACAGCTGTCCGCCGAGTAATTCGATGCCGTCTTCAGCACATAGGTGACCGGGAGCGAATCGGATCCCGAATCCGTGAAATAGTCCGTATCGAAATACATTTCAACGGTTTTCTGTCCCTCCAGCGTATCGCCGCCGGATTCGGTCTCCACGGTAAAGGCGCAGTTCTGCGTATGCAGCGCCTTGTTGACATCGGTCACGAAATCTTCCTGGGAGGCCGCCTGAAAGGTCAGCGTGTAGATCCGGCTCGTACCGCCATCCGCGTACGTCATGCTGGCACCCTCCGGTGTCAGATTTTCCATCATCTTGCCGAGACTGTCTTTTAATGCGGCAACGGTGCCGTTGCTGATCGTATAATCGACTTCTCCGCCGAACGACCCGTCTTCCTTCAATTCAGCCGTGACCGAAATGCTGCTGAAACTGTTGTCACTCGAAAGGTCTGAAAACGAAAACGGTTTATCAGAATCGGTGATCACTTCGCTGCCGTCATACGTCAGCGTTCCCGTGCCCGCCGTAAACAGGCAGTCACCCTGCAGCTTGTCATAATTATTTTCCAGGAGCTCGGTGAGCTTGTACAGCAGCGCATCCGAAGTAAAATTCTCACTGAATGTATATCCCTTTTTCAGGTCGCTGTTGTATTTCTTATATATGGCAGCCGGCGTGCAGCCGATAGCTTCTGTGTAATCGGCTGTCAGGCTATCGATCGCCTTCTGGTAATCGGATATGGAGCCGAATTTCACCGTCATCGTAAGCTGCGCGCCGCCATCGAGCTGCTGCTGCGCCGCATAGCTGACAGTGTCATCTGACTGCTCTTCAAGATAAGCGTTCAGCTCGCTTACGCTATTGCCGAAAAACCGGCGGATATCCGATGCCGGTATATCGGCCGTGATGGTACGTGTGCCGGCAAAACTGCTGTCCGCGGTCATCACCGTGTCGGCTGTATAAGTGCTGTTGCTGCCGGAACATCCCGTAAAAAGAGCCGCTGCCAGCACACAAAGCACCAGCAGCAGTAATCTCCGTTTATTCATTAATAATCTCCGCCAATGACATCCTTGTTCTTCACAAGATAATCAACCAGTGAAATAATGGTGAGCGCGAGGGAGGCATAGATCAGCACCGTCTCCAGAATATGAATGGCCGTTCCAGGGAATGCCGGTATCATGATAATGATGGTAACCATGGTAACCGCCGTCTTGATCTTGCCCCACATGCCGGCAGCGATCACCTTGCCCTGTTCCGCCGCAATCAGGCGGAAACCGCTGATAATAAATTCCCTTGCGATAATAATGATGACAATCCAGGAAGCGATTCGGTCAAGATCGACAAAGCAGATCAGCGCTGTGCATACCAGCAGCTTGTCCGCCAGCGGATCCATGAACTTGCCGAAAGTCGTGACCAGATTGCGGGAACGGGCGATATGTCCGTCCAGGAAATCGGTTACACTTGCCGCAATGAAAATAACAAGCGCTGCAATGCGGAAAGGCATACCGACATACTGCGAGCAAAGCATGAAAATCACATAGAACGGAATCAGCAGCATTCTGAGGATCGTCAGCTTGTTCGGCAGATTCATCTTCTCGTACACGGCACGGATCGCGCTGCCGGCAGAGCTGCTCTTAGCATCCCCGTCCTTATCCTTCCTGTGCGGGAAAGTCCCGCTGTGTTCCTTCGTCTGCTGCGCGCCGGTATCTGTGCTTTCTGCGCTGCCGGCTGCCGCGTCCTGCTTTTCTTCCTGCACGCTGTCACCTTGTGCAAAAGATTCTGTCTGCATGTTCTTCTCTTCATTCTGATCCATTCACAACATCTCCTATCAGATCATAATCTCTCGCACCGGTCACGCGTACGCGGACAATATCTCCCGAGATCAGTTCCTCATCTGCCTCAAAGAAAATATAGCCATCCACATCCGGTGCATCCATATAGGTTCGTCCTACATATACGTCATCTTCCGGCACCCTGCCTTCCACGAAAACAGAAAGTACCTGTCCGACCCGGCTGTCCGCCTTTTCAAAAGCGATCTGCTGCTGTGCCAGCATCAGTTCGTCCCGGCGGGCTTCCTTGACATCTTCATCAATCTGATCTGCCATGGCGGCTGCCGGCGTTCCATCCTCCGGTGAATAGGTAAATACACCGAGCCGGTCAAACCGCATCTCCTTTACAAAGCGAAGCAGGATCTCATGGTCCGCCTGCGTCTCGCCCGGAAAACCGGTAATCAGCGTCGTGCGCAGCGCGATATCCGGAATGGCCTTGCGCAGCGCCTCCACCGTTTCGCGAATCTGCGCCCCGGTGGTCTTCCTGCCCATCTGCCGGAGAATCCGGTCGCTGGCATGCTGAATCGGCATATCCAGATAATGGCAGATCTTCGGCTGGCGCCGTATGACCTCAATCAGCTCCGGCGTGATCTCTTCCGGATAGCAGTAAAGCACGCGGATCCACTCGATGCCGTCAATGGCGCAGAGCTTCTCCAGAAGATCCGGGAGCATCTTCCGGCCGTACAGATCCATACCGTAGACCGTCGTCTCCTGTGCAACTATATTCAGTTCCTTGACGCCCTGCTTAGCCAGCGTCTTTGCCTGCCTGAGCAGGAAATCTTCCGGATAGCTCCGGTAATTGCCGCGCAGCGTCGGAATAATGCAATACGTACAGTGCTTGTCGCAGCCATCGGCGATCTTCAGATAAGAACTGAATCCGCCCGTCGTGAGAACGCGGTCTACATCTGCCGGTCTCTCCTTGTCAGGCGAATCGAACAGACTGCTGCGATGGCCTGCCAGCGCTTCATCCGCCGCATCGGCCACCTTGCTGAAGCTGCCCGTGCCGATTACCGCATCCACTTCCGGAATCTCCCGGACAATGTCATCCTGAAAACGCTGTGCAAGACAGCCCGTCACAATCAGAGCCTGGCAGGTACCGGCGTCTTTCAGCTTCGCCATCTCGAGAATCGTCTCGACGCTCTCTTCCTGCGCATCCTTGATAAAACCGCAGGTATTGATGACAATCACTTCAGCCTGCGTCTCATCGTCCACCAGGGTATAGCCTCGCTGCTGCAATATACCCAGCATGTACTCGGAATCGACAAGATTCTTGTCGCAGCCCAGTGAAATAAAATAGATCGTATGTTTCATCAGCCTTTATACCCTGTGAGCCGTTTTGCGGCCTTCACGCAGTTAGCCATGAGCATCGTCACCGTCATCGGTCCGACACCGCCCGGCACCGGCGTGATCATGCTGACGAGGTCCATGACATCCTCGCGGTCCACATCGCCGCAAAGCTTCTTCCCTTCGAGCCTGTGGATGCCGATGTCGATGACAACCGCACCCTTTTTGATATATTCGTGATTGATGAACTTCGGTTTGCCGATCGCGCAGATCAGGATATCTGCCGTTTTGCACTTCTCCTTAAGATCTTTCGTGTGGGAATGGCAGATCGTCACCGTTGCATTCTCCCGCAGCATCAGAAGCGCTGCAGGCTTGCCGACATTGTTGCTGCGGCCTACGACGGTGCAGCTCTTGCCGTCAATCTCGACGCCGCTGTATTTCAGCAGTTCAATGACGCCGGCCGGCGTGCAGGATACGAAACCGTCTTCGCCTGTCGCCAGTCTTCCCATATTCACCGGATGGAAACCATCCACATCCTTATCCGGACTGATCGCCAGAATGATATCCTTCTCATTGATCTGCTTCGGCAGCGGCAGCTGCACGAGAATGCCGTGCACGTCCTCCCGCCGGTTCAGCTGATTAATCAGGTCAAGCAGCTCCTGTTCCGATGTCTCTTCGGCCAGGTTATAGGTCAGGTAATCAATACCGATCTGTTCGCATGCACGCTTCTTATTGCGTACATAGATGGTGGAAGCCGGGTCCTCGCCGACCTGCACAACAGCCAGCTTCGGTGTGATGCCTGCCGTCTTCATGCGGGCGACCTCTTCGGTCAGTTCCCCGCGTATTGTCTGCGAAATTGCTTTTCCGTCTATTAGCTGTGCCATATTCAATCTCTTCCTTATAATTAAATTTCCCTGTAAAAATAAAAGGGGATATCAAAGATATCCCCTTAAATATACCATATCTGCACCGGGCTTACAATCTTGAAGGATATGCGCCCGATCAGAACAGACCGGTGATACGGCCGTTTTCATCCACATCAATGCCCTCTGCTGCCGGTACTTTCGGCAGGCCAGGCATCGTCATGATATTGCCTGTGATGACGACGACAAAGCCGGCGCCCGCACTCACATAAACCTCTCTGACGTGCAGATCGAAATGCTCCGGCCGTCCGAGCTGCTTCGGGTCATCGCTGAGCGAATACTGCGTCTTGGCAATACATACCGGGAAGTTTCCAAAGCCCATATCAGTGATCTTCTTCATGGATTTCTCGGCTGCCTTCGTATATACAACGCCATCTGCGCCGTAGATCTCACGGGCGATCACCTCGACCTTGTCCTTGAGAGGAAGGTCATCCTCATACAACACATGGAAATGGCTTTCCTTGTTCTCCAGCGTATCGAGAATCTTGTTGGCAAGCTCGATGCCGCCTTCGCCGCCCTTTTCCCATACCTGGGACAGCGCGAATTCGCAGTTTCTCTCCTCGCAGAAATTTCTGACGAACGCAATCTCCTCATCTGTATCTGTAATGAAGGAGTTGAGTGTGACGATAATCGGCACGCCGAATTTCTGGAGATTTTCGATATGTTTCTCAAGGTTTACGATACCCTTGCGAAGAGCATCCATATTCTCGGCAGACAGCTCGTTCTTCGGTACACCGCCGTTGTATTTAAGTGCGCGGATCGTAGCCACAAGAACAACTGCCTGCGGTTTCAGACCGGCCATACGGCACTTGATATCGAGGAATTTCTCGGCACCGAGGTCTGCACCGAAGCCAGCCTCCGTGATGATATAATCTGCTGATTTCAGAGCAAGCTTGGTGGCGCGTACACTGTTGCAGCCATGTGCGATATTGGCAAACGGGCCGCCGTGCACGATCGCCGGTGTGTGCTCGAGCGTCTGAATCAGATTCGGCTTGATGGCATCTTTCAGCAGTGCCGCCATGGCACCGACTGCATGGAGCTGCTCTGCGGTAACCGGTTCGCCGCTTCTGGTATAAGCGATGATAATACGGCCGAGACGTGCCTTGAGGTCGTTCATATCCTCAGCCAGGCAGAGAATCGCCATGATCTCGGAAGCGACCGTGATCACGAAATGATCTTCACGGACGAAACCATCCATCTTGCTGCCAAGGCCTACGACAATATTACGGAGAACACGGTCATTCATGTCCTCACAGCGCTTCCAGGTGATCTGCCGCGGATCGATATCCAGCGCATTGCCCTGCTGGATGTGATTGTCCAGCATCGCAGCCAGCAGATTGTTGGCTGATGTAATGGCATGAAAATCACCGGTGAAATGAAGATTCAGATCTTCCATCGGTACAACCTGCGCGTAGCCGCCGCCTGCCGCACCGCCCTTGATACCGAAGCACGGTCCGAGAGAAGGCTCACGAAGCGCAATGACGGCTTTTTTGCCAAGACGGCCGAAAGCTTCACCGAGGCCGACGGTGGTCGTCGTCTTGCCCTCGCCTGCCGGTGTCGGATTGATGGCGGTGACAAGAATCAGTTTGCCGTCCTTGCCATCCTTCATTTTCTGAAGATATTCCTCGCTGAATTTGGCTTTGTACTTGCCGTACAGTTCAAGGTCATCTTCGGAAACACCGATTTTCGCCGCTACTTCTTTGATCGGAAGCATCTTACATTCCTGCGCAATCTCAATATCAGATTTCATTCCGTATCCTCCACATAGAATTATTTGTGTTGCTTATATTAGTAACATCATATATTAACCACACGAAAAATTCAAGGGCCTACCTGTCTTCCCGGCGCCGCTCAGTGCTGTGATTTCAGAAATTCCTCAAATTCTTCTTTTGTCATAATGACCTGACGCGGCTTTGTGCCGATCTCCGGCCCGACAACGCCGGCATCGCAGAGCTGATCCATGATTCTCGCCGCCCTGTTGAAACCGATTTTATAGACACGCTGCAGCATGCCGATGGAAGCTTTGTCCTTGTCGATGACAAAACGGCCTGCCTCTTCGAAATAGACATCCCGCTCGCTGCTCGGCGCAGCTGTTTTGCTGCCGATCGAACTGCTCGAAGACTCTATTGCTTCCTTGATCTTTGCCGCATCCTTATTGCCGGCAATGCTCTGTGCCTTTATGAAATCCGTAACACGGCCGATTTCCTTTTCCGATACGAAAGCGCCCTGGAGACGAACCGGCCGGGAAACATCCTGCGTACTGTACAGCATATCGCCGTTGCCAAGAAGTTTCTCCGCACCGTTCATATCCAGTATCGTCCGGGAATCCACACCGGAAGATACCGCAAATGCGATACGGGACGGCACATTGGCCTTGATCAGTCCGGTGATGACATTGACGGACGGTCTCTGCGTTGCGATGACCAGATGAATGCCGGCTGCCCGTCCGAGCTGGGCAATACGGCAGATCGCGTACTCCACATCTCCCTGCGCCGTCATCATGAGGTCGGCCAGCTCGTCGATGATGATGACGATCTGCGGCATCTTTCTGTGATCCTCGTCCGGATCGGTGAGCCTGTCAATCTTCGCATTGTAGCTGCTGATTTTCTTGGCGCCGACCTCGGCAAAACGCCTGTACCGTTTCTGCATCTCGGACACAGCCCAGTTCAGCGCACCGGCCGCCTCTTTCGGGTCGGTAACCACCGGAATCAGCATATGCGGAATATCATTATATACATTCAGCTCCACGACCTTTGGATCGATCATGATCATCTTGACTTCTGAAGGATCCGCCCGGTAGAGAATGCTGACGATGATCGTATTGATGCAGACGGATTTGCCGGAACCGGTTGCACCGGCGATCAGCAGATGCGGCATCTTCTCGATATCGGCCATCACCGGCTGACCGGCAATATCCTTGCCGACGGCAAAGGCGATCTTCGATTTCGTCTCTTTGGCCTGTCTCGATTCGAGCAGGTCCCCGAGATGAACCATCTCTTTCTTGCCGTTCGGCACTTCAATGCCGACAGCGGCCTTGCCCGGAATCGGCGCCTCTATACGGATATCCGGCACGGCCAGGTTCAGCTTGATATCGTCCGAAAGGCCAACGATCCGGCTAACCTTGACACCGGTATCCGGCTGCAGCTCATAGCGGGTAACCGTCGGTCCCTTATGCACATCTGTCACCGTCACACCGACACCGAAACTGTCAAAGGTTTCCTGCAGCTTCTGCGCCGTCTGCCGGAGCGTAGCGACGTTAACGGCTTCCGGCCCGTCACTGTGTTCGAGCAGTTCAAGCGGCGGAAATTCATAATGATAAACCGGCTGCTGATCACTGACGGAAATTTCAGCCGTCTGCTCTGGATCTGCGGCATTCTCTCCACCTTTTCTCAGTGTCCCCTGCGCAGTCAGTGCACTTCTGCGGGCCGGTGCTTTGCCTGTCTGCTGCGCCGCAGCGGCATCTTCCATATCATCCTCATCCAGCTGTGCCTGTGCAATTTCCTCCGCCATATCCTTTATTGAGGCGTTCTGCGCAGCCGTATTGCCCGTTTTCGCCGGGGCAGTCTCTTCCTCTTCGGATCCGCGGTTCTCTTCCTGCTGCTTTATGCCTGCTGCGCGGCTGTTTTTGGCCACTTCCAGTTCTGCATTTCTCGCAATAGCCTCCTGCAGCGTGATATCCTCTCCGGAACGGTCCTCTTCCTGCACTTTATCCGATGGCCGCTGCAAAACAGTATGACGCTCCTTCGCAATTTCCGGCACATGGAATTCATTGCCGTCAATCTTCGTTCTGACCGCCTGATGCTCCGGCCGCGCAATATTCTCTTTCTGCAGAAATGCCGGAATACTGATGCCGGCCGTACGGCGGCGTATTCTCTCCGCTTCTTCCGCATCCGCCATCTCAGCGGCCTGCCGCATGGACTCCCCAGCCTCCGGGAATTCCACATGGGAAATCTCTGCTTCCTGCGTCTTTCCGCCGGCATGAATACTGATCTTCTCCGCCGGACGCGCAGGCGCCGCCGGCTCCTCTTCTGCAAATTCCGGTTTCTCAAGCTCGGTACGGATGCTGTCTATGAAATGGCTGTCCTTTGCCGGCTCTGTATCGCTGCCTGACATCTGTCCGGTCTGCTGCGCTTCACTTTCGGCAGGCGCAGGCTCCGCAGACTTCTCCTCCTGCGCGGCCTTCCTGTTCATAAATTCATGCAGGAAACTTTCCGCACTGACGGTATGTACCTTCTGCTTATCGTCTCCGGTCTTCTCATCCGGTGCAGTGTCCGCTTTCCCCTTAACTTCGGTTTGTTTGGCAGATCTCTTCTGCGCTTTCTTCTCACGTCGGCGCAGCGCTGCTTCTTTCTCTTCGCGCTTTCGCTCCAGCCTGGCTGCCTCTTCTTCCTGCCGTGCGAGTTCCTCTTCCTCCTCGCGCTGGCGCTCCCATTCCTCTTCTTCTTCCTGTCTGCGGATAGCCCGTTCTTCACGGCGCTGCTGTGCCCGCATGCGGGACTCATCCATCCTGCGCACAAGAAAATGACCGAGGCGTACAAAAGCCGCCCGTCCCGTGATCATCACGAAGAAAATCATCAGCAGGCAGACAAAGATCACCGTCGTGCCTATTCTGCCAACTGCCATGACAAGCGGATAGGAAGGCAGAAATCCCAGCAGGCCGCCGCCCGAATGCGATGCACCGCATTCGCGATAGCTGTCGGAAATACTCGTAACTGCCTGAAAATCGACGCTCGACAGTGTGATCAGCGCCAGAATCATGACCATAAAAAGGAAAACGGCTGCCAGTTTTATCCTGGCCCGCCGGCTTCCGGGATTGGCCAGCATAAAGGTATATCCAATGATAAAGACAAACGGAACCGCGTAGGCGAGGACGCCGAACATTCCGAAAAGAAAATAGCCAAGGTAGACACCGAGTCTGCCGCAGAGACCGAAAACGCTCAGCAGCAGCAAGGCCGCGATGGCGATGGCGGCAATCATGCGGATTTCAAGATATACGGAATCCGCATATACCGGTTCGCGCACCGGCCTGTCCGCCTTGCGGCGGCTGCCGGACCCTGCTCCGTTTCTGGTGCGGGCAGAGGACGCGGCCGATTTTCTTGTGCGCGCCGATGAGCTGGTTCTGCTGCCGCCCTTGCGGCCTGTCGAACTCGATGCTCTCCTGCTTTCTGCACTTTTTGTAGTGCGTGCCATTCAATCACTCTCCAATTTATATCTCTGACAAGAATAAAGGGCTCCCGCAAATCAGTTTGCAGCTGCCCTTTAATTCATAGCATATTATTCTGTTATTAACCATGGATAAAGTAAACAAGAACCGCGATAATGCCGACTGCTGCGCAGTAATAAGCAAAATAGTGGAATTTGTTTGATTTTACAATCCGGATCATGACCTTGATGCAGATATAGCCGACGATACCGGCAACAATCGCACCGACGATATAAGCCGGAATATTGGCGGATGCCAGTGCCGCAGAATCCGTACGCACAAGCTCAAGAATATTGGCGCCAAGAATCGCCGGGATCGACGCGATAAAGGAATACTTGACTGCGAATCCACGGTCAAATCCAAGGAGCAGGCAGGCAGTGATGGTGGTACCGGAACGGGAAAGACCCGGCAGCGTCGCAAAACCCTGTGCTACGCCGACAACCGCGGCATCCCCGTAAGTACTCTTCTTCACTTTCTTATTGCCTGGCTTTTTCATGTCCGAAATCAGAAGAATAATAGCCGTAATGACAAGGCAGATACCCGGAATCAGAAGTCCCTGTGATGCTTTGGTAATGAAATCATCCAGCAGCAGACCGATGATACCGGTAGGAATCGTCGTGACAATAATCATGACAACGAACTTGCGGTAGGCATTGCTGATAATTCTTCTGTAGCTGCGCTGACCCTTGGCCCCGCCGGAGATCAGCACGAAAAGATTGTAAAAGAGGTCAATGACCATCTCGACAAAAGCGACGACTACTCTGGAAAAATCACGCCAGTAGACGATACAGACGGCAACCAGCGTTCCCAGATGCAGCAGAACATCAAAAAGAAGTCCTGTATCGGTATTGATATTGAATATGTACTGAAAAATGGCCAGATGTCCTGAACTGCTGACAGGAAGGAACTCTGTAAGACCCTGCAGAATTCCCATCATAATGGCCTGAAGCATGCTCATAATGAAAATCCTCCTAACAAAAACCCTGTATCTGAAATTTTACTACATTTTAAATCCGTAAACAAGATATTTCCTCAGTTAAGATTTATCCTGCTGCCATCATCCTCGCTGCTGCAGTCAAAGGACTGTATCATCTGACTGACAATCGTGCCCATACTGCAGTATGCCTTCTCCTGCTTTAATCCGACCTCATCGGCAAACCCGAGATCCTCCGCCGTCTGGCTGGTAGTGACAACTGTATAGGTGCTGGCATCATCGAGCTCCTCATCGCCGATCATGAGATCCGTAATGCGGGAACCGAGTGCCGTATCGTTGGTATATGTATAGGAAATGCCGGCTGCCTGCAGGAAATTCTTCGCCTCGGAATATCCGTCGTAGCTGTCTTCAAGGATCTGACTGAGCTGTCCGCCCGTCATCTTGTAGGATACCATACACAGGCCGTTGTCAAACAGATCAAAAACATCACCGCGTGTCACGTCGCCGCTTTCCAGTGTGGAAAGGATCTCACTGTCCTTGATCAGTGCGACCTGCGCGCCGTCTCCGGATGCATAGGAAAGCATGGAATCCGTTACCAGATCTCCCGTACCGGTCTCGTAATTGTGCAGAACCTTCTTCGAGGAGGTACTGCCGGTGTCTGATTCGGAACTGTCTGATTCGGAACTGTCTTCATCGGAACTGTCTTCATCGCTTTCTTCCTCATCGGTTTCCTCGCCTGTCAGGGTGACGCCTTCCGGCTCGTTGTCACTGGCAACTTCAATCTCGCCGAGCGATTCTGACCGGGCACTGTCAATGGCATTGATAACCGTATTGATCTGGCTGGTGACAGCGGAATCCGCCTGCATATCGGCGAGATCATCCACGGTATACGCCTGATTGCTGAACTGCGCACCGTGGCGATCAATATTCATGCTGACCACACCGACAGAGGAAATGTCCGCTGCCGAAATGACCTTATCGGACTTGTCTTCATCAGACAGTTCCGCGCTGCCGCCGTTGATCACAAGAGATACATTCTCATCAGAAGCAATGTCTTTGAGGGCCGATGCGTCGGCAAGATTGGCAATGACAACAACCGCATCGCATTTGCTGCCGTCCTGCTCGATCACATTTCTGACCGTCTGCACCGGATCATTCACCGTAAGTCCCTTGCTGTCTGCTTCTTTATCCGAAATGGCATCTGTCACACCCGTCAGCAGCAGATGGACACCGCCGGTCTCAATGATGGTATCGTTCTGGAAAACAGCGCTGCCGTCACTTTTCGTGACATTGGCCGCATAAAATCCGAAGCTGGCTGACGATTCGAGCGTGCTGAGCTGATCCGTGTCATAGACGAATTCGCCGCTGCCCGGTGTCAGAAATTCATAGCCTGCCGCGTTCATCAGGCTGACTCCCGATGCACCGCTGTCGATCTCCACGTCCGCGCCGCCGCCAAGGCAGCTGCCGGCATCCACCGTCACAACGCGGTCGCAGCCGGAAGCGGCTGCATTAGCTGCACAGGCCGCTATCTTCTCATAGCCTGGATATTCTCCCTGAACGTATTCCACATGTCCCTGCACATTGGCGGTATAGACAATGTCAATCTGCGCTTTGCGGTCCGGGCGTAAAATGAGCTGCAGTATGACAGACAGGGCGATAAAGCATAAGAGTACATATATAATGCCCTTCGTTCTGCCGTCGATATAAAAGCCGGACATCGGCTGACGTCTGCCGCCAGTGCTGCGCCCTGCAGAGCGGCTGCCTGAGCCCGCATGGCTGCTGCGCCGTCCTGCCAAGCTGCTTTCACGGCTTACATGACTGCTCTTTCGCTGCGTATAGCTGCTCTTCCGGCCTGCATAGCTGTCTTTATGTCCTGTATAGCTGCTCTTCCGGCTGGCATTGCCTGCCTTGCTCTTCCTGGCGGTACTGCCCGCGTTGCTGCCCGTCTGTCTGGCGGACGCTGCCGCGTGTCTTCTCTGCCCGGACGAGGCATTCTTCGTTCTCTGCCTGCCGGTCTGCGCACTTTTCGGCTTACCTGCACTGCCAGTGCGGTGCCCGGCATCTGCGGCATCTGTCCGCTTCTGCTCTCCGGCGTACCTGCGGTCTCCGCTTCTCTTTCTGTCTGCCATGATCAGTGCTCCTCATCGCCGACAATCTGAATCTGACAGGCTCTCATCGCATCGAGAGCCGTGCGGTGCGCCTGCGGCGATGAACCGGCACACAGCGAAGCATCCACGCTGATGACCGTCTCCGGGAGCGTGGATTTCAGAAGCAATGCGTTGGAAATAACGCAGATATCGGTGCATACACCGATCAGTTCGATCTCATCAATCGGTGTCATACGGTTGACGCCGTTGGTAAAACCGGCAAGGCCGATTGCACCGAAGGTCGGTTTGTCAAAAATCATGCAGTGGTGCGCATCGGCAAATTCAGCGAGGTCCTTCTGCAGCTGCCAGCCGTCCGTTCCCCTGATGCAATGTTCTACCGGAAGATTCTTCCCCTCCTGCGTCTCCAGGTAATCTTCCTCATGCGTATCTCTGGTAAACATGACCGGTCCGCGGAAATTCTTCACCTTATCAATCACAGCCGGCAGAATCGCCTGCGCCTCTTTCGTACCGAGGGCTCCGTCGATAAAATCGTTCTGCATATCTATTACTATAAGGTATTTGCTCATCTCATTCTCCTTCTTCAATCGCTGTTCACAAGATAACGAAGCACATGATGTACATACCTGCGGTCGCCGTAGCTGTCCCAGCCGAGCTGCCGGCACATGAGATTGGCGAACTCGTCCGCGCTTTCCTGGCAGTATTTGCCGTAATTATCCTGTGTCCATTCAATATAATTGTGTCCGTAATTATAACCCTGTATGGCAAGATACAGACGGTTGAAATCATTCTCATCCGTACAGCCGGCCAGATTCAGACAGTAGGCAAAGTACTGCGTTCCGACGTCGATCGAATACTCCGGATCCGTGATGCTGCCGGCCGTCTGCTCATACTTCGTATTGAACATACATTCCGAACTCTGCATCAGATCTGTCGATTTGCCGTGGCTCTCCTGTTCCATAATCGCTTCCAGAACCGGTACATAGGCTTCGATATTGTATTCCTGCGCATAGGTGCGGATATCGTCTTCATAGGCCTTGACATCGTCGCTGACGTATGCCACATAACCTTCTTTCAGCGGTTCTTCGCGGAAGTTTCTGTAACGGGAGCCGGCGATAATCACGATCAGCGTGATCAGGAGAATGATCGCTATCTCTCTCTGAATACGGGCTTTTTTATGATTTTCAGCCGTCTTCCTTCTCTTTCTTTTTCTCTTTTTCTGCAACTTGTTTACTCCTGTAAAATTCATTTTAACATATGCTGATCTTTTTGACCACGTTTATTGACACGTAATATGCGGAATGATAATATGGTAAAGACAGTTCGTTTGCACCATCCTGTCGATAAACAAAACCAGGGCTTATTTAATGACGTGTCAGCGCCTTTACGGCGATGATTTTCATAGAAGATGCCCTTTACCGATGCAGACAGATGTCTGCATTTTTTGTTGTACAATTTTATTTAATAAGGAGAAGACAGCATGTATATTCTCAAAACCGAAAGCAGCTTCGACTCCGCACATTTTCTGGCCGGCTACAACGGCAAATGCCGCAACATCCACGGGCACGAATGGCGCGTCATCATCGAAGTCCGCAGCAGCTCTGTGCAGACGCAGGGGCAGGCCCGCGATATGGTCATCGACTTCGGCCAGCTCAAGGACGACCTGCGCAGTGAGACAGACAGACTCGACCATGCACTGATTATCGAGCGCGGCAGTCTGCGCGATGCGACCATGGAAGCGCTGCGCGAGGAAAATATCAAGATGATCGAGATTCCGTATCGGCCTACGGCGGAACGGCTCGCCCGATATTTCTATGACCGTATGAAAGAGCGCGGCTACGAGGTCTGCCGCTCCACCGTTTACGAGACACCGCTGAACTGTGCGGTTTACGAGGAATGATATGAAAGATACAGATAAATGTTTTGAGGTTGCGGAGAAATTCGTCAGCATCAACGGCGAAGGACCGCTGGCCGGGGAGCCGGCCGTTTTCATCCGTTTCAAAGGCTGCAATCTGGCCTGTGCCTACTGCGATACGAAATGGGCCAGCCAGCCGGATACGCCGGCCGAGTCCATGAGTGCACAGGATATTCTGCAGTATATCCGCACCACGGGGATTGTCAACGTGACACTGACCGGCGGCGAACCGCTTCTGCAGCCGGCTGCGGAGGATCTTCTGAATCTGCTCGGATCGCAGGATGATCTGCATGTGGAGATTGAGACAAATGGCAGCATCCCGCTCGACCCGTTTATGATGCTCACAAACAGACCGTCTTTTACCATGGATTATAAGCTCTCCTGCAGCGGTATGGAGAATAAGATGTGCACGGCGAATTTCGCACTGCTTTCCATGAAAGATACGGTCAAATTCGTCGTCGGTTCCGAAGATGACCTGCATCGTGCTCTGCAGATCATGCGCCGGTATGATCTGATCGGCCGATGCGCCATCTATCTCAGTCCGGTTTTCGGACAGATCGAACCGAAGCAAATCGTTGCATTCATGCTGGAAAACCGCCTGAACGGCGTACATGTCCAGCTGCAGATGCATAAATTTATCTGGGCGCCGGACCAGAGAGGGGTGTGAGAAATATGGCAATAGATCAGGAAAGAATTGAGAAGGATATTCGTGATATTCTTCTGGCACTGGGAGATGACCCGGAACGTGAAGGTCTGAAGGAGACACCGGCCCGCGTTGCACGCATGTACAGCGAAGTATTCGCCGGCATGAACTATACGAATCACGAAATTGCGCAGATGTTCGGCAAGACATTTGCCCATGATTCCAGCATGTCTCCGGACGAGATTGTGACTGTCCGCGATATTGACGCCTTCAGCTACTGTGAGCACCACATGGCGCTCATGTATGACATGAAGATCGATGTCGGCTATATTCCAAACGGCCGCGTGATCGGGCTTTCGAAAATTGCCCGCATCGCCGATATGGTAACGCGCCGCCTGCAGCTGCAGGAGAAAATCGGCACGGATATCTGTGAGATCATGCAGGAGGTAACCGGTTCCGATTCCATCGCCGTGAAAATCCGTGCAAAGCACAGCTGCATGACGGCCAGGGGAATCAGGAAGACAGGATCGCAGACAGTGACGACCACATTTACGGGGAGATTTCAGACTGATCCGTCCCTGCAGATGCGTTTTTTAAGTGTATAAAGGAGCACCATCATGAAAAAAGCACTTGTTTTATCGAGCGGCGGCGTGGACAGCACAACCTGTCTTGCGATGGCCGTTTCCGAATACGGCAGCAGCAACGTCATTGCGCTTTCCGTTATTTACGGACAGAAGCACAGCAAAGAGACGGAAGCAGCGAAGAAGGTTGCCGACTATTATCATGTAAAATTCATCGAGATCGATCTGACCGCGGTTTTTGCGGACAGCAACTGCTCTCTTCTGAGTCATTCCACCGAGGAAATTCCGGAAGAGTCCTATGACAGCCAGCTGAAAAAGACAGATGGCAAGCCGGTTTCCACTTATGTACCGTTCCGCAACGGACTGTTTCTCTCCTGCGCGGCTAGCATCGCACTTTCCGAAGGCTGCAGCGAAGTCTGGTACGGTGCGCACATGGATGACGCCGCCGGCAGCGCCTATCCGGACTGCAGTCAGGCCTTTGCCGACGCCATGAACACCGCAATCTGGGAAGGCAGCGGCAGACAGGTGAAACTGACGGCTCCGTTCATTGCCTCGAACAAGGCCGGTATTGTCAAAAAGGGCCTGGAACTTGGCGTTCCTTATGAACTTACATGGAGCTGCTATGAGGGCGGCGACCGCCCATGCGGAAAATGCGGTACCTGCATTGACCGCCGGAAAGCTTTTGAGGCCAATGGCGTAGAAGACCCGGCCATGGCACTTTACAGAGATTAAAGGGAGACAGATTATGGCAAGAGAAAAGGATATAGAAGGTATCACGCTGCTTGGCAGCAAAGTCAACCGCTATGATTTCAATTACGCCCCGGAAGTGCTGGAAACCTTTGAGAACAAGCACCCGGATCACGACTATTTTGTCAAATTCAACTGCCCTGAGTTCACATCGCTTTGCCCGATCACCGGGCAGCCGGACTTCGGCAATATCTGCATATCCTATGTGCCGTCCGAGCGCATGGTCGAGAGCAAATCGCTGAAGCTCTATCTGTTCAGCTTCCGCAATCACGGCGATTTTCATGAGGACTGCATGAACATCATCATGGAAGACCTGATCAAGCTGATGGACCCGAAATACATCGAGGTCTGGGGACGTTTCCTCCCGCGCGGCGGCATCTCGATCGACCCGTACTGCAATTACGGTAAGCCGGGGACGAAGTGGGAAGAGGTCGCCTGGATGCGCCTGTCGCAGCACGACATGAACCCGGAACGGGTGGATAACAGGTAAAAAAAGTCTTCAGTATCCGTTTGGATATTGAAGACTTTTTTGATTTCCGTTTTATTCGCCGTCTAACATCTTCAGGATGCGTGCCATCTCATCGGCGGGAATCTGTCCCGGCGCTGACCCCTCTCCTACCGAGGCAAAGGTCACAGCCGATCCGGTAATGCCGCCGCTGATGCGGGACAGCAGGCCAAGTCTGCCCATGGAAATCGCGATAATTGGTTTGCCGAACCGCTCCCATGCCGCATAGGACGCATCGAGCAGATTCATGACATCGCTTCTTGTCTGCGGCATAACTGCTATCTTGAGTATATCGCCGTCATGCGCATTCATGTAGGCAAAGAGGCGGAAAAGGATTTCCGCCGATGGCGTGGAAGTAAAATTATGATTGGAAAAAACAACCCGGACGCCGTTATCCTGTGCAAAGGACCGGATTATATCCGCGCTCCCGCCATGCGACATGATCTCGATGTCGAGCAGATCGATCGCCCCGCTCAGGACCGCCGACCGGCACGCCTGTTCATACGTTTCCTCATCCGGGTCGGCACTGCCGCCCTCCGCTTTTGTGCGGACGGTAAATAATACCGGCCTGTCACCCGCAATCTCCCGTATTCCTTTGGCTGTTTCCTGTATAGCCGCACTATCCGGGAAAGGCTCCATCATATCCGCACGCCACTCGATCATGTCCACCGGCGCCTGCACAATTTCGCGCACCTGGCTGTATACAGCTTCCCGGTCCTTACCGGTAACCGGCGCACAGATTTTCGGCCTGCCGCTTCCTATCTCAAGATTTCTTACCTTCATGCTAAACACCTTCTCTCGACGTTTCAATCCCTATATTAAAAGACCCGGGAGATAAAACTCCCGGGTAAAATATTTCCGCGTCATCTGATCACTCAGCTTTGCCCTGATAAAGATCAACGGTACGGATTCTGCCATCTGCCCTCTTCAGGCTTGCTGTGGCTCTTTCCAGACTGGTTTCCGGTTTCTTCTCGGAGAGGCGCTTCTGCGCACGTTCCCTGGAAGCTACGGCTCTTGCTCTGTCGATCTTATCAGCGGTTTCCGCGCTGCGGACCAGGAAAATCACTTCGTCGTTGCAGACATCAAGGATTCCCTTGCCCACGTAGATATAATCAGTCTTGCCGTCCCCATAGGAACATTTCACCGGACCATCTGCTATTGCTGCGAGTAATGGCTCATGACCAGACAATATGCCGACACCGCCGCCCTCACCCGGTGCGGATACGAAAGAAGCCTTCTGTTCATATACCACGCCGTTGGCAGTTACAACCTGTACATGTATATTATCCTCAGCCATAATGATCCCCTTTATTCTTCGTTGCTCTTATTATAAACTTCGTCGATCGTGCCGCACATCATGAAAGCACTTTCAGGGTAAGAATCACATTCACCGCCGAGAATAGCCTCAAAGCTGTTCAGAGTATCATCCAGTTTGACATATTTACCAGGCTGGCCTGTGAAAGTCTCCGCTACATGGAAAGGCTGAGACAGGAATCTCTGAATTCTTCTGGCTCTGGCAACAACGGCCTTGTCTTCCTCACCGAGCTCCTCGAGACCGAGAATTGCGATGATATCCTGCAGTTCCTTATATTTCTCCAGAACACCCTGTACAGCACGTGCTACCTTGTAATGGCGCTCGCCCAGTACATCCGGTGCCAGGATTCTGGATGTCGACTCAAGCGGATCAACAGCCGGATAAATACCCATCTCACTGATGCTACGGTCAAGTACGGTCGTCGCATCCAGATGTGCGAAGGTGTTGGCCGGAGCCGGGTCCGTAAGGTCATCGGCAGGTACGTATACGGCCTGTACCGAAGTAACGGAACCCATGTTGGTAGATGTGATTCGCTCCTGCAGAGCACCCATTTCCGTAGACAGCGTCGGCTGGTAGCCAACGGCGGAAGGCATACGGCCAAGCATGGCGGATACCTCGGAACCTGCCTGTGTGAAACGGAAAATGTTATCGATGAAGAGAAGTACATCTTTACCGGATGTATCTCGGAAGTTCTCTGCGATCGTCAGACCTGAAAGCGGAACACGGAGACGGGCTCCAGGCGGTTCGTTCATCTGACCGAAAACCAGCGCGGTCTTGTTGATAACGCCGGATTCTGTCATCTCGTTCCAGAGATCGTTGCCCTCACGGGAACGCTCGCCGACACCGGCGAATACGGAATAGCCGCCGTGCTCATATGCTACGTTACGGATCAGCTCCTGAATCAGTACGGTCTTACCTACACCGGCGCCGCCGAACAGACCGATCTTACCGCCCTTGGAATACGGGCAAAGAAGGTCGATGACCTTGATGCCTGTCTCAAGGATTTCCGTCGAAGGTTTAACCTCCGTAAACTGCGGTGCGGATCTGTGAATCGGTACACGCTCGATATCCGGGTCCAGCGGGCCTTTGCCATCGATCGGCTCACCGATAACATTAAACATACGGCCGAGCGTACCTTCGCCGACCGGCATCATTACCGAGCCGCCGGTATCTGTGACCTCTACGCCTCTTGAAAGTCCATCGGTCGAGAACAGAGAAATGCAGCGGGCGATATTGTCGCCGAGCAGCTGCACAGCCTCCATGACGATTTTGCGATCTCCGATCTTCGTCTCAAGGGCATTATTGATTTCAGGTAATTCACCGGGTTTGAACTGTACGTCAACGACTGGTCCTGTAACCCTTTTGACAATACCTTTATTCATTAATATCCTCCAATAGTTACTGTTGTATTAACTGTTTTCTTCCTTTTCCTTCTGCATCTTCTTAAGAGCATTGGCACCGCCTGTGATCTCACTCAGCTCTGTCGTGATCATCGCCTGACGTTCACGGTTCATGCTGACAGTCAGATCCTGGATCAGTTCCTCGGTGTTATCCGATGCAGCTGTCATAGCCGTCATACGGGAAGCATATTCACCGGTCTTCTCCTCGACCATCGTGCCGAAAATCACATTGTCGATGTAGAGCTGGACGACATTCTCGAGAATCGTCACCTCATCAGGCTCATAAATATAGCCTGCCATGATGCCGTCCTCGCTGTCATTCTTCTTCTCTTCTTCACCGTCTTTGCTGACATGCTCAACCGGAATCAGAGAAGCTGCGGTAGGCGTCTGCACCATAACATTGGTGAATGCCTCATAGACCATGATGATCTGGTCCGTTTCACCGCTCAGATAGCGGTATTTGAGGTAGCGCGCCACCTTCTGTCCGTCTTCCATCGTCGGAATATCCTCGATATCCGCGAAACGCTGAACTATGTTATAGCCGGCATGGCGAATGGCTTCCTCGCCCCATTTGCCGACGACAACGACCTCATACTCATGCTCCTGTTTTGCGGTGAGCTCTTTCATGAACTTGAGAAGGTTGTTATTGTAAGCGCCGCAAAGTCCGCGGTTGCCGACGAACATAACGTATGTAACCTTGTTGATTTCACGTTTTGCCAGAAATTTATTGCTCGAAGCAGCCTCATCATCTTCAGTCAGAGTCTCAAGAATTTCTCTGATCCTGTCGACAAAGGGACGCATTCTGGTCATGGTTCTCTGCATACGTCTGAGCTTGGCTACCGATACCATCTTCATGGCTCTGGTTACTTTCTCTGTGCTCTTAATGCTCTTCATGCGGCTTCGCATCGCACGTAATGAACCCATTTATCGTCCCTCCTTCCCATTCAAGACTTCTGCACTGCTCATGCAAGTGAATCTCTGTATTCGGCAATGAACTTACGAAGTTTGGCAACGGATTCCTTGCCGAGCTTCTTGCCGGACATGACTTCATCTTCCAGCTCAGGGAAATTTCTCTTTACATATTCAACAACACCGGTCTCAAAATCAGCCATCTGATCGAGCGGTACATTGTCCGTATAGCCTTCGGACGCAGCTACGATCTGAATAACCTGATCTGTTACCGACAGAGGCGAGAACTGTCCCTGTTTGATGACTTCCGTCATGTGTGCGCCTCGGTTCAGAGTTGCCTGTGTCTCTGCATCCAGATCGGAACCGAACTGGGAGAATGCAGCAAGCTCTCTGTACTGGGCAAGATTCATACGAAGTTTTCCGGAGAACTGCTTCATCGCACCGAGCTGCGCATCGCCGCCGACACGGGATACGGAAAGTCCGACGTTGATAGCAGGTCTTGTACCGGCATGGAAAAGATCGGATTCCAGGAAGATCTGACCATCGGTAATGGAAATTACGTTGGTCGGAATGTACGCGGCGATATCGCCGGCCTGGGTCTCGATAATCGGCAGAGCAGTCATACTGCCGCCGCCGAGGTCATCACTGAGTTTAGCTGCACGCTCAAGGAGTCTTGAGTGCAGATAGAAAATATCACCCGGATAAGCCTCACGTCCTGGCGGTCTCTGGAGAAGAAGTGAAATTTCACGGTATGCAACGGCCTGCTTGCTCAGATCATCATAGACAATCAGAACATCCTTGCCCTTGTACATGAAATACTCACCGATCGCACAGCCTGAATACGGTGCAATGTAAAGCATTGTAGCGGATTCAGATGCGGATGCGCAGACGACGGTGGTGTAATCCATGGCGCCGTGCTCTCTCAGCTTACGTACAACATCAACAACGGTGGACTCCTTCTGTCCGACTGCGACATAGACGCAGATAACGTCTTTGCCCTTCTGGTTGATAATTGTATCCAGTGCGATCTGCGTCTTACCTGTCTGACGGTCGCCGATGATCAGCTCACGCTGTCCGCGTCCGATCGGTACAAGTGAATCGATCGCCTTGATACCGGTCTGCAGAGGCACATTAACTTTATGTCTGTGCAGTACATCCGGTGCAGGACTCTCTACATTTCTGTAGCCGTCCGCTTTGATTTTCTCTTTGCCATCAATCGGTCTTCCGAGTGCATCAACGACACGGCCGATCATGCCGTCGCCGACCGGAACGCTGAGGATCCTGCCGGTTCTCTTGACTTCGTCGCCTTCCTGCAGGGAGACGGCTTTACCGAAGAGGATGACACCGATATCCTTTTCCGTAAGGTCCATTGCCATTCCGGTAAGACCACGCGGGAATTCAAGCATCTCACCTGCCATACAGTCAGAAATACCAACAACCCGGCAGATACCGTCACCAACACTCTTGACTCTGCCGACCTGATAAATATCAACATCGGTATTCATGGCAGAGATCTGTTTCTGTACATCGTCGCTTACATGTTTATTCTCATCATAAATATAGCTGGCATCAGATGCAGTAAAGCGGTCAATCGCGTGTTCAATCGTACCGTCATAGACAGTATCTCCGATCTGCATGCTCAGACCGCCGATTTTTCCCTTATCAGTCTCCTGATGACAACGGACAAGCTTATCACTAATGACTTTCTTTAAAAGCTCTTTCTGTTCATCAGTGAGACCTTCGGAACTCACAACCTGAATATTTAACTTGTTATCGCTCATTTTATATTTCCTGTCATTATACTGCTGCGTCTGAAGAAATCTGTGCGATGATATCGTTGAAGCTGCCCGTAAAGGTCTCATCACCGATCTTAACCTGCATGCCGTTCTTCAGATTTTCGTCCGTTGCAAAGTCATAATCAATATATACATCGGCAACAGCGCGCTTGAGGATACCGATTCTTCCTTCGGAAAGTCCGTTATCCGATGCGATCAGATCCAATACATCATTGAAACTGCCCACATAGCTCTTGCCGCCGATCTTTACGCACAGATCATGTTTCATGGAACTGTCTGTCGCAAAGCTGTAATCAATAAAATCATCCGTGATGGTATTGCGGAGTTTACCCATCTCACTCTCTGAAAGACCATTGGTAGAAATAACATTCATATCAATGCCCCTGACAGAGGAAAGATTCCGGATATCATCACTGGTAGGCCTGATCACGCTGCCGATTTGATCGATATAGCGTGTATCGAGTGTCTTCCTCTCTTCAGCATACTTATTATCTGAAAGAAGTTTTCTGGTGTTGTCTGCCACCTTGGAAAGTGTATCTTCACAGATCTCACTGTAGGTAGCTGCAAGTGCCTGCTTCCTGACGGAGCCGGCATTCGCGATAATCGCCTTCTTCTCTACTTCCGCATTTTCAGCTGCTTCTTTGCTGGCGTTCTCGGCATACATCCGGGCATTCTTCATGATCTGCTCCTGCCGAGCAGCACTGTCTGCCTTGGCAGCCGCAATATCATTGTCCAGATTCGCCGCATCGCTGCGGGCTTTATCAGCCTCCTGAATCTCCTGCGCGATGTGTTCCCGGCGGTCTTTGAAGCTCTTGAAGCCCTTCTTGCCGACCAGCTTCCATGCGATCCACATCAGGATCACAAAGTTGATGCACATAAAAATGACGTCTGATACTGACATATCTGTTTCACCTCCTGAAATGATTATTGCTGAACATGGTACAACCGGTTCTTAATTAATTATTTGATTTCCTTACCAAGAATTCTGGAAGAAAGTCCGAGAACGAGTTCGTCCATATGTTCAACAGCAACATTCTGTTCGCGTGACTTCAGATCTTCTATGTCATCAGACACTTTCTCAATCATGCTGTTCGCTTCTTCATGCGCAGCATTGATAACTTCGTCACTCTTGTCTGCATCGGACTGCTTGGAATCCCTGATCATCTGGCGTGCCTGATCGTTGACTTCCTTGATCTGGTCGCCGAGTTTCAGTTTCTCCTCGCTCAGCTTCGCCTCTGCAACCCTTTTTTCCTGCAGCTTCTCGGCAATGTCCTTATTTCTCTTCTCAACGTTGTCGTTGATCGGTTTTAAAAGGATAAAGCGGAGAATGAGATAGAGAAGGATGAAACAGATTATTGTCCATATAGAGGTCCATAAATCTATACTCAATTAAATTCCCTCCCGTAAATGATTATTGAAAAGAGTTACATTCTTGCAAGAAGCATGAAAGAAATAAGCAGACCGTAAATAGCAAGTGCCTCCATCAGGGCAAGTGCAAGGATCATGGTTGTCTGCAGTTTGCCTGCCATCTCCGGCTGTCTTGCCATACCTTCAAGTGCCTTGGACGCTGCAATACCCTGGCCGATACCAGGTCCGATTGCGGATAAACCGATTGCAAGTGCTGCTGCAAGAGCTATCATACCAACATCTGTCATAATAATTTTTCCTCCTGAAATAAAATTGTCAGATTCTACAGTTTGTTTTCTGCATTAAATTGCGGCTACTCTTCTTCACCAATTGCCTCATGTACATAGACAAGCGTAAGGATTGTAAATACCATCGCCTGGATGTAGCAGAACAGAAGGCTCAGTACCTGCATAACCAATGGAAGAAGTACCGGGAAGAGACCTCTGAGCTGTTCGGTAACCATCTCCTCTGCGTAGAGGTTGCCGTAAAGTCGGAGTGCCAGTGAGAAAGGTCTTACCAGCTGATCCAGAATGGTCAGCGGAAGCAAAGCGGCGAACGGCTTAAGAAATGTCTTAAGATAGCCGCCGAATCCCTGTCTCTGAAATCCGATCCTGTGCGTCGTGACGAATGAAATAATCGCCAGCGCCGCTGTTACGGAAAGGAATGCCGTCGGTACGGCATAGGTAATGCCGGCCGTCGGAAGCAGTCCGGAGTAGTTCGATACGATTATAAAAATGTAAAATGTTGCAAAGATATAAAAGTATCGCTTCATCTCCTTGGTTCCCAAGACGCCGCCTATGAAATCCTGCAGATATTCATTAACAACTTCTGCAAAATTCTGGGCCCGGCCGGGGACAGCTTTCATCTTCCTCGTTGCAATCAGAGAGAATACAAGCACAGCCGCAACAATAACAAACATGGTAATAACAGGTCTGGTTATGGAAAAGGATGTCGTAAATTCCATTATTTCACCTCCTCCCTTTGTGGTTCGGTTATTTATCCTTTTTCTGTGCTTTTCTTGTCTTTATTACCAGTAAAATATATGATATAACGGTCAGGCCGATGGCCGCCGCTATAATCATCGCATTGAACGAAAAAGGCAGAACATTGCGCAAAAGGAAAATAACAAAAAGAACCGCCGCGCTGACAGCGAGGCGCAGAATATTGGCTACCATGACATTGCGGTAAGCATTCGCTTTGTCGTGCTGTCTGTCGATAACCAGTTTCTGTGTGATAAAAGAATTCACGACGCTGCCGGCGGTTCCGAACAGGAGTCCGACCGCAGCGCCAGCTGCATAATAACTGAACGGCATAATTCTACCTCTGTAAAAAGTCTCTATATATTATAAATTAAATACGTTTTCCCGTCAATTAAACGCCCGCAATTTGTCGCCTGTTTTTGTTTTTTTGCATAAGCATACACACATTTTTACTATAAAACTTGTTGGAATTTCTGGTAAAGGTGAAAGTCTGCCGGTTCTGTATCTGTCATATTATTTTTACCGGCTTCCTTTGAATATGGCGTATTCCCGCCTGCGATTGCGCCCCACGGTTGTACTTTCCGCCGCTGTGTGCTTAAATAATGAGGAAAATGAATTTCATGGGAGTGATTGTATGGCAAAATCAAAAGAAGTCAAGACAAACGCGATGCGCATGCTTGACCGGCAGAAGATAAAATATGAAGTTGTCACTTACGAATGCGACGAGTTCACGAGCGGCGTACAGGTGGCCGATATGCTGGGGCAGTCCTACGAGCATATCTTCAAGACAATTGTCACCGTCGGCAGAAGCGGCGATCACTACGTCTTTGTCATTCCGATTGATAAAGAGATCGACCTCAAGGCAGCCGCCAGAGAGGTATCCGAGAAGCATGTCGAACTGCTGCATGTAAAAGACCTGAACAAGGTGACAGGCTATATCCGCGGCGGATGCTCTCCGATCGGCATGAAAAAGCACTTTCCGACGGTTATCCATGAAAGCGCACGCGATCTCGACCGCATTTACGTATCCGGCGGACGGATCGGCACGCAGCTGATCCTGAAACCTGACGATCTGCTGAAGGCGGCCGACGCCCGCTACGCCGATATCATCATGCACAGCTGAA
>OMWM01000028.1 GCA_900314775.1 uncultured Eubacteriales bacterium
AGGCAAAAATAAAAAGTCCCACAGTATCTGAATGTATTGAACCACAGAATGAAAAAGAAAGGAAAATGTTGATTTAGCTTCTGTAATCATCATACAAGAGCAGTCATGAAAACTGGGAAAATAAAAAGAAGAGTATTGGCGGTGCTGACATCCATGTTGATACTGCTGTCGGCCGGTACCGCTTCGGCAGCCGGAGATGAATCCGATCTTATGCCCGCACTGGAAGGCAGCGCAGGCACGGCGAAGATTATATGTCAGTATGACGATAACGGCGCAGTCACCAAAATTGACGGCGTTCAGCTGGAAATGATCAAGGTGGCAGATGTGTCGGTAAACAATGGCTGCGTAACCTATACGCTGCTCCCCGAATATCAGGGAACAGGTATTGATTTTGACGATATGACAGCAGATGAGTCGAATAAAGCAGCGGCAGACCTTTATTCCGTCAAGGAAAGCAAAGGTTATACGGGCACACAGGTAACGACAGATAACGATGGAAAAGCGGTTTTCACAGACCTTCCATACGGCATGTATCTGGTAAGTCAGACCGGAAAAGAGGGCACAGCCACAGGCTATGAGAAGGTAGAGCCATTTCTGGTCATGGTACCTGGAGCAGACCCGGCAAGCCATGAATGGATTTACGACGTTACAGCGGAGCCGAAGCTGGAGATCGTGAAAACGACACCTCCGGAAACGGAACCTCCGAAGGAAACAACTTCGAACGAACCGCCGTCAGGCGGTAAAACAGGCAACGGACCAAAAACAGGCGATGAAGCAAGTCTGCCTGAATGGGCCGGCATGATACTGATGTCATCAGCAGTAATTTTTCTGGTCCTGCGCGGCAGGAAAAAGAAGGAGAACAGCTGATTGCATATATCTTTAATAGTCTCCCCCCTCTGTCGGTTGGCATAAGTCTTCCGGCGATTAAGAGCCAGGTGCGGCAGCATCCTGGCTCTTTTTTTGCGTTCTCAAATGAAACGCAGAGATTACATACAGTTCCATGCTATTTAATGCATGCATGGTAGCTCCTTTTCATAGAAAAAGTTAAAGTAAAAACATAGGTGATAATCATAGTGAGGGGAAAGGAGAGCGGTCCGCGATCACCATAAAAGGCGAACCGGCTGTAAATATGAAGGAAAAAGAAAAGAAACAGGCGCCCATCATCATGGTTTCCGCCTGCGCAGCAGCGATGATGCTGGGCGGCGCGACGGTGACTGCCTATGCGGCAGAAGATGGACAGGTGCAGGAGAGCCAGCAGACAGAAGAGGCTGTGCAGAGCGAGAGCAGCACCGTGAGCGCGGCAGAAGATACGGCGCAGGGCGCAGCGGAAGAGGCAGCGCAGGGCGCAGCGGAAGAGGCAGCGCAGGGCGCGGCGGAAGATACTACGGCGCAGGGCGCAGCGGAAGAGGCAGCGCAGGGCGCAGCAGAAGAGGCTTTGCAGACGCAGGAAGCAGCCGGATCCGCTGAGGCAGAAGCAGCACAGAGCGCGGCAGATAATGCGTCGCAGAATGAGAGCAATGCCATGGGCGCGGCAGATAATGCGTCGCAGGGCGAGAGCAATGCCATGGGCGCGGCAATTGATGCGGCACAGGGCGAGAGCAATACCGACGCGATCGCACCGCTCCGGAACGCGCCGGCCGCAAAGGCACTGACACAGGCCAACACCATCGTCATCAATGAGGTCAACTCCTCAGGCACGGACTGGGTTGAGCTTGCCAACACTGCGGATACGGACGCCGACATTTCCGGATATGAATTCCGTGATAACAAAGATAAAAAAAGCCACCGTTACAGAATTCCGGACGGCACGATCATTCCTGCCCATGGATTTCTGGTTTTCAATAAATTCCCGATCGGACTCGGAAATCCGGACTGCGTCCGGCTTTTCGACACCACCGGCAAGCTCATTTCCAAAGCAGAGTGGGGAAAAGAGCACGTACTCCCGTCTCTCGGGCTGTATCCGGATGCCAATGGCAGTGAGTATCGCCAGACACTGGACGCCACACCGGGCGAAGCCAATAAATTCCCGGTGGAGACAGAGACGGTTCCATGGCCGTGTGCGAAAGAAGATGAGGGAACAACGGTGCTTGATAAGACATCATTCTTCCTTTCCGATTCTTCCGGACTGGATTTTTATAATGGACAGCTCTATGCGGTTGACAACGGAACCGGTAAAATATGGGTTCTGGATGCCGCAAAAGACGGCTCCGTCACACCGGCGGCAGGTTTTGAAAACGGCAAGCGTGTGCAGTTTATGAAGGATGCCGGCGATGCCGATGCCGCGGGCCCTGATGCAGAGGGCATCACCGCCGCGGACAACGGCTATATCTATGTGGCAGCCGAACGTGACAACAGCAGCAAGAATGTAAATTACAATGTTATTCTGAAGGCAGACCCGAAGGCGGCAGGTCCGGACATCCCGGCCTGCGCCGAGTGGAATCTCACCGCTCTTCTGCCGGACGTAAAGGCCAATATGGGCATCGAAGCGGTAGAATGGATAGCCAACAGCGAAATTGCCGGTAAGATCATCGACCGCAATACCGGCAAGCCATACGATCCGTCGCGCTATCCGGATGCGGAGGCCGGCGGCCTCTTCTTCACGGCTCTGGAGGACAACGGCCATATCTATGTATTTTCGCTGAAAGCCGGCGGCGGCGAGGCAGTGCTGATCGCGGACATCGATGCGCGGATGGGCGGTGCCATGAGTCTCGATTACGATACCTATGAGCATGTGCTCCGGGCTGGCACAGATAACGGTTATAAAAATATAACGGCACAGCTGACATTTAACGGCACGGATACACCGGATGTGGTATTTCTCGCACCGCCATCCGGTGTGGATACAACAGCTAATAATGAAGGCATGGCTATAGCCGATGCCTCTTACACTTACAATGGAAAGCGGCCTGTATATCGTTTTGAGGACGGCAAGTCCGCCGGTTCCCTGACGCTTGGCTGGATCAGCTGCGATTATATGCATGAGGGCAGCGGCAGCGTGACCATGGATGACTGGACCTATGGGCAGGCGGCCGGTGTGCCGACAGCCGTATCGGATACCAACGGGACGGACGGCGTGGTTTTCCTGTACAAGGCAGCGGATGCGGATGACAGCACCTTCACGGAGAAAGTGCCGGAGAAGGCGGGAATCTATATTGTGAAAGCCGTTTTCAAGGCAAACGCCAGCTATAAAGAAGCCTCTGCGCAGTCTTCGTTTACAATTCGCAAGGCGGCCGTGAATGCGCCGGCGCAGCCGGAGAACCTGACATATAATGGCAGCCTGCAGAAAGCGGCGATCAGCGGCGATCCGGATGGCCTCTACCGAATCATCAGGAATGACGGCGGTACAGAAGCCGGTACCTACAGTGTGACGGCGGCGCTGACCGACCCGGATAATTATGTCTGGGCGGACACCGGAGATTCGGCGGAGCGGGAATTCACGTATGAAATCGTAAAGCCGGAGCAGGAGAGCGCGGCCGGACAGAAGCAGGATGGCAAGCAGACGGCGGCCGTTAAAAAGCAGAATACTGCTGCCGTGATGAAGACTGAGGCGCGGCAGGCGGCCATCGCCGCACCGAAGACGGCAGACAGTGCCAACCCGTTACTGTGGCTGATCATGGCGATCGGTTCTCTCGGATTTATCACCTCGATCATGCGGTTTTTCAGGAAGATAAAACAGAACACAGCAGACTGATATAGGGAGATGAAGTTATGAAAAAGAACAGAACTTTGCTGGCATTTGTCCTGGCAGCCGGTATGGCGATGACTGTCCCGCAGACAGCATCTTTTGCCGAAGAAACGGCCGGCGCAGTGACAGAGCAGACACAGGAAACGCAGGAGCAGACAGAAACAGCCGAGGCGGAAACAGCCGCATCGGAAACGGGAAATGCGGCGGCAGAAACGGCGGCATCTTCGGAAACACAGGTGCAGGATACGGCGGCGCAGGCGCAGGATACGTCGGTGGCACAGGCGCAGGATACTTCGGCGGCGCAGGCGCAGGATCCGTCAGCGGCAGCGGCGGAAAACAGTACGCCGAAGGCATCACCGGCGTCCAGAATTGCCGCGAAATCATCGGATTTCTGGGATTATTCAACGGCGAAATGGACATGGATCAGCGACAGCCGCGCCGGTGTTACGCTCTGGGATAAAAAGCACCGGTTCAAATCGACCATGTATACGAATTCGGTTACGCAGAAATATGTGCAGTCGCCAACCTGTACGGAGCAGGGATATAAATATCTGACGGCTTCCATTAAAATTGACAACAAAATCCGTAAATGCGTGAAAACAGTTTATATTCCGGCACTTGGGCATAATTATGAAGATCCGCAGTGGACATGGAGCGAGGATTGCAGCACGGCGTCAGTGACATTGAAATGTTCAAGATGCCTTGACGCAAAGACGGTAAATGCCACCGTTAAGCAGAATGTACTGCAGGATGCCACCTGTTCTCAGGCCGGGGAAATCGAGTACACGGCCGAGGCGGCGGACGAGACGGGAAGCTGGTCAGACCGGAAGACAGCGGCGATACCGGCGGTGAGCCATGACTGGAGCAATCCGCAGTGGACATGGAGCGAAGATTACAGCACAGCGGCGGTGACCCTCACCTGCAAAAACTGCGGCACGGAGCAGACCTTTGATGCCAACGTCAGCCAGAGAGAGATCATGCCGGTCACCTGTACGCAGAACGGTAAAATCAGATATACCGCATCTTATAAAGATGACAAGGGAACCTGGGTAGACCAGAAGACGAAGACAATACCGGCGACAGGCCATGACTGGGGCGATCCGCAGTGGACATGGAGCGAAGATTACAGCACAGCATCGGTTGTCCGTGTGTGCAATAACAACGCAAACCACGTGGAAACGGCCGATGCACAGATCACCACAGAGGACAAAGACGGAAAGAGAATTTATACGGCGACGGCGGTTCTGGATGGGGAAACGCTGACGGATACAAAGCAGATTGATCTGCCGAAAGATGAGACAGAAAATACAGGCAGCAAAGACGAGCCGACGGATACAGCCGGAAAGACAGACGGCAATGACAAGACGGCAAATACGGCCGTAAAGGCAGGCGCCAGCGCAAAGGCGGCGGCCGTCAGGACAGTATCGAATACGGCATCTGTCAGCAAGACGCAGCCGAAGACCGGCGACGGCGCAGCCCCTGTTGTCTGGGGCGGCATGCTGGCAGCCGGCGCAGCGCTTACGGCACTTGCGGAGAGAAGAAAGAAAAAGGCAGCCGCAGAGAAATAATGCGGCTCTTCACGGTAAGACGCAAAAATGGCAGGGACCGCCCGGATCTGATCCGGACGGCCCCCGCCTTTTCATAAGAAAAAATGAAGAAATTTTGTCCCAAAGGGATCCGGCGGTGCGAATTCCGCCGGATCCGTCTGGGGGGAGAATAGCGGGCAGCATATATCTGCCCTTTATAAAAGGAGAAATCTGTCCATGATTGTACGAATATCTGTGCAATCACTACCTTCATTGTAAAGCCAGTCAGCAGGAAATGCAAGGGGAATTTGCATGCCTGACCCTGTTTTACAGCATAAAATAAGGAACCGGTCCATATCGCTATGAATCGGTTCCTTACTTTTGGGGAATTATTAAAAGGATACAACATATATTGCATCAACTTTAACGAGGACGGCAGATGAAAGGGAGGTCATCTGTCTTCTCTTATACTATACAAAATTTATGACCAGTGGTCAATAACGAAAATAATAAAAAAGTAAACAAATTTACAGGGCAATACCGGACCGGATTTTGTTGATAATTATTTCCGTTTGACATTTACCGGATTTCGGCAAATAATGGGGATATATAGAATGGTCGAGGTATGTATTATGGGGAAAGCGGAAGAAAACAAGAGAAATAAAAGGCTCTCCTTGCTGAATACCGGGATGGAACTTTTTACCCGGCAGGGGTTTGCCAAGACCTCCGTGTCGGATATTTCCAAAAAGGCAGGACTGGCGAAGGGAACCTTCTATTTATATTTTCATGACAAATATGATCTGCGGGATCAGCTGGTTGCGCGCAAGTCCAGCGAGATTATCCGGGAAGCCCAGAAGTACGTCGAGCAGAATCCGCCGGAAGACAGCAGCTACGAAGGCTATCTGCTGGCTTTTGCCGATTACATTCTTCAGTACCTGAGCGAAAACCGATCGCTGCTGCGGTTTATTACCAAGAATCTTTCGTGGGGACTGTTTCAGCATGAGATCCGGGATCCTTCCGAAGGGGCGATTTTCAAGGAAATTTATGAGTCCTTTGTGGAAGAATTCCGCAAATCAGGCAACAGCACGGAGAATCTGGAGCTGCTGCTGTTTACGATTATCGAACTGATCAGTTCTACGGCGACCAACTGTATCCTCTACAGCACACCGGTCAGTCTGGATGAATACCTGCCGTATCTGCATCGGGCGATTCATTACCTGATTGCCGGTTTTACCTCGGAAGGAGGAGAGGCGCAATGATACAAGTGGTTTTTGAAAAGGAACAGAACAGGGCTGTCGCTATGGATGGCAGCCGCATTGCAGGCGAGTGTGTCTTTACGGAAGATGCGGGCACGTGGAATATCGTGCATACAGGCGTGGAAAGTGAATACGGCGGACAGGGGCTGGCCGGACGGCTGGTCGACTGCGTCGCTTCTGCCGCGAAGGAAGCGGGCGTGAAGCTGACGGCGGACTGTTCATACGCGAAGAAGCGTCTCGGTCTGGACGGCGGGCAGGAGAACGCGTTCCTGAAGCTGGCCGAAGATCGTTTTTCCTGCCGGAAGTTCTCGGACAGGCCGGTGGAGGATGAGAAGATCGAAGCCATCCTCAAGGCCGGCATCGTTTCTCCGACGGCGCACAACATGCAGCCGGAGAAGATCTGGGTGCTCAGGAGCGAGGAAGCGCTGGCGAAGGCGAGAGAGTGCACGCAGTGCCATTTCGGGGCGCCGCTGATTTTCGCGGTGGGCTATAAAAATGAAGACGGATGGGTGCGCCCTTCTGACGGGCGGCCGTTTGCCGATGTGGATGCGTCGATCGTCGGCACGCAGATGATGCTGGAGATCCATGATCTCGGTCTGCGCACGACCTGGGTCGGCTTTTTCGACGCGCCGAAGCTCCATGAGAAGTTCCCGGAGATGGACGGCTACGAGATGATCGCGCTGTTCCCGACCGGCTATGCCGCGGAGAACGCGCATCCGTCACATATGCATAATGATCGAAAGGATAAGTCGGAACTGGTTGAATTTCTGTGATGAGGCACAGGCAGCCGCGTTCTGGCAGCTATTTTTATGAAACAGATGTCTTTTTTTGACTACAGCGAAGAGGCGTATCAGCCGCTGGCGGCGCGGATGCGGCCGCAGTCGCTCGATGAATTCGTGGGACAGGAACAGCTCGTGAAGCCGGGCGGCATTCTGCGGCGGCTGATCGAGTCGGACAATATTTCCTCGATGATTTTCTGGGGACCGCCGGGCGTCGGCAAGACGACGCTGGCGCAGATCATCGCGAAGCACACGAAGGCTTCCTTTATCAATTTCTCTGCGGTGACGAGCGGGATCAAGGAGATCCGCACGGTCATGCAGCAGGCCGAGGAGAACCGGCATTTCGGGGAGCGGACCATCGTGTTCGTGGACGAGATTCACCGGTTCAACAAGGCGCAGCAGGACGCCTTCCTCCCGTTTGTCGAGAAGGGCAGCATCGTCCTGATCGGGGCGACGACGGAGAATCCTTCTTTCGAGATCAACGGGGCGCTCCTGTCGCGCTGCCGCGTGTTTGTGCTGCACGAGCTGACGCCGGAGAATATCGAGACGCTTCTGCGCAGGGCGCTGACGGATGAGCGCGGCTACGGCGGGCAGGACATCCGGATTGATCAGGAGATGCTCGGGATGATTGCCTCTTTTGCCAACGGCGACGCCCGGACGGCTTTGTCGGTGCTGAAGATGGTGATCCTGAACGGGGATATCAGCACCGACGAGGGACACGAGGTGATCACAGTTTCCCGCGATACGCTCGAACAGTGCATCTCCCGCAAGGCGCTGCTGTATGACAAGAAGGGCGAACAGCACTACAACCTGATTTCCGCCCTGCACAAGTCGATGCGCAATTCCGATGCGGATGCGGCGGTCTACTGGCTGGCGCGGATGCTGGAGGCCGGCGAGGACCCGCTGTACGTGGCGCGGCGCGTGGTCCGTTTTGCCGCGGAGGACGTCGGACTGGCCGACCCGCAGGCGATGCCGATTGCCGTGGCGGCGTATCAGGCGTGTCATTACATCGGCATGCCGGAGTGCAGCGTGAACCTGACCGAGGCGGTTGTCTACATGGCGCTGGCGCCGAAGTCCAACGCGATGGAGACGGCGTACTATGCGGCGCGGGATGACGCGCGAAACAGCCTCGATGAGCCGGTGCCGCTGGTGATCCGCAACGGCGTGACGAAGCTGATGCGCGATCTGGATTACGGCAAGGGCTACCAGTACGCGCATGATTATGAGGAGAAGCTGACCGCGATGCAGTGCCTGCCGGATTCGCTGAAGGACAGGCGGTATTATCAGCCGACGGATCAGGGACGGGAGAAGGAATTCGGCGAGCGCCACAGACAGATCCTGGACTGGAAGAAAAAGCACAGAGAAGACAGATAACGCGAAAATCCCGGCAGCCGGATATCGACCGGCGGCCGGGATTGTATTTATATGCGGATTTTTTACAGAATGCTGATCAGCCGGAGCCCCATGCAGAGCATCCACACGTAGGCCAGCGTCTTCGGCACCATTAGCATGCCGACGGCCGGCTTTTTCTTTGCCAGGAGCGTGACCGGCAGGTAGCAGGCAAAGGAAATCAGGATGGCCGGCACCATATAGCCGAGCCCGTAAGCACTGCCGCTTTTTGCAAAGAGCAGGATGACGCACAGGCCGGTGACGGCAAACGGCAGGTTGCGCAGCAGCGACATCTTCATATTGCCTTCCGGGTTAAACCAGTTGTTCTGCGGCAGGCAGCAGACGATGATGCGAAAGAGTGCCGTGATCCAGATGATGACAAGCAGGATGCCGGGATCGCCGAAGAGTTCTTTCCATATATAGGAAAGCAGAATATAGAAGATAGTCATCGTGACCGAGGAGACCATTGTGCCCAGCCCGAGCCGGAAATCCGTGTTCTCCCGGCGGCCGCGCAGATGCATATCGATACGCGGCACGAGGTGAAAAGCGTCGCCGCCGCCGAGCAGCAGCGTCAGAAAACCGTACAGCAGAATCACGCGGCTGCCGGACGCATGCAGGAAGAAAATGACGGCCGCGATCAGGTCGAAGAGCAGATAGGCGGCGTCGAAAACGGACTCGCCGATATCGCCCGGACCCGGATGAAATTTCTCTGAAGAATGCATGATGTGCCCACTCCTTATCTGTGCAGAAGCGGCCCGGCATTGCGCCGCAGCACGCTCTGCATTTTATATATGCAGTGACGGCGGCAGATAACCTGAAGTTATGGCCGCATAATAATTTCATATAGTATCAACAAGTCAGATTATTATATCATACTTTTATAGAACACGGCAGAGGCAGAAAAAAGCTGCCGCAGAAGAAAGAAGGAATCATCATTATGATCAAGAAGAGAAAAGTTGCCATTATCGGACTCGGACATGTCGGCGCACACTGCGCATATTCGCTCGCCCTGCAGGGCATTGTGGATGAACTTGTCCTGGTGGATAAGAATGAGGATAAAGTGACGAGTGAATGCCAGGATCTGCGCGATGCGGTCGCGAATTTCCCGCACACCGTGGAGATCAGCGTCGGCGATTACGGCGATCTCGGCGATGTCGACATCATTGTCAACGCGATCGGCGATGTCAGCATCATCGCGACGCCGGACAAGGACCGCCTGCGCGAGATGAAATTCACGATTCCGCAGGTGACGGATTATATTCCGAAGATCATGGCGGGCGGCTTCCACGGCATCATCGTCAACATCACGAACCCATGCGACGTCGTAACCTATCAGATCGCCAAGCTCTCCGGTCTGCCGCGCGGACACGTTTTCGGAACCGGTACGGGACTGGATTCCGCAAGACTCAAGAACGTGCTCTATCAGCAGACGGGTATCGCGCACCAGTCTATTTACGGCTGCATGATGGGTGAGCACGGCAATTCCATCATGGTGCCGTGGTCACAGATCACGTTCGGCGGCAAGAAGCTGACCGAGCTGGAAAAGCACGACCCGCGTTTCCAGTTTGACCACGAGGAAGCCAAGAACAAGGTTGTGCAGAATGCCTGGGTTACGGTGCACGGAAAGCACTGCACCGAGTACGGTATCTGCAGCGTACTTGCAAGAATCGTCCATGTCATTTATCATGATGAGAAGGCGATCCTGCCGGTCAGCACACAGCTGTGCGGTGAATACGGAGAAGAGGGCCTGTTCATCGGCGTGCCGGCGATCGTCGGTTCAGACGGCATTGTGGAGATCGTGGAATACAGCCTTCCGGATGATGAGAAGGCGGCCTTCCATCAGTGCTGCGAGAACGTGCGCCATAATCTGACGCTGCATCCTATGATTGTACATTAAGGAAAGGACTGGGAAGAATGGCTGAATTTGATTTTCGATATGGAGACGGCTATATGCATTTTTCATATCCGGACGAGGATATCCTGCAGGTGATCGAGCCGGCGAAGGTGGATATCCCGGACACAACAGAGGACGAGAAGATCACCTATGCGATCGAGCATCCGATCGGCACGGGCAGGCTGGAGGAGATTATCAGCCCGGATGATACGGTCTGTCTGCTGGTACCGGATACCACGCGGCAGTGGGGGCGTCCGGGTCCGGTGATCCGCCTGCTGGTGAAGAAGCTCGAGAGTATCGGTGTGAAGGATGAGAACATGCTGATCGTGTCCGCCTGCGGAACGCACAAGAAGCAGACGCCGGAGCAGCATATCGCGATTGTGACGCAGGAGGTCTATGACCGCGTCAAGGTGGTCGATCACGTCTGCACGGAAAATCTGGTCAAAGTCGGCACTTCTTTCCGCGGAAATGATATCTGGGTCAATGCGACGGTCATGCAGTATGACAAGAAGATCATCGTTGGTGCGACCGTTTTCCATTTCCTTGCGGGCTTCGGCGGTTCACGCAAATATGTGCTGCCGGGCATTGCGGGCAAGCAGACGATCATGAGCAATCACTCTCAGTATTTCGCACCGGGCGGTGTCGGCAGCGGCCCGAATCCGCTCGTGGCGCCGGGTCTGTATGAGAAGAACCCGGTCAGCCTGGAGATGTTTCAGGCGGCGGAGATGGTCGGCATTGACTTCAACCTTACGAGCGTAATCGGCCCGGACAAGAAGATCGCCTTTATCTACGGCGGCGACCTGCACAAGAGCCATGAGGCGGCGGTGGAGAAGGTCCGCCTGCTCGACGGCGTGACGGTCGACAAGCCGGCGGATATGGCCATCAGCTGCGGCATGGGCTACCCGAAGGACATCAACCTGTATCAGGTCATTGCCAAACCGATGAACAACGCGCTGGGCGTGATCCGGCGCGACAAAAACTCCGTCATGATCGTCGTCGCGGAGTGCCGGGACGGCATCGGCAACGAGGACACGGAGCGGATGCTGTTTGACTTTGACAACGCGCATGACCGCGAGGTCTACACGCGCGAGCACTACACGATCGGCCTGAACGTGGCGTACCTGATCACGGCCTATGCTGAGGAGTTCAACCTGATCATCGTCTCCTCGCTGGACCCGTCGATCTTCCGGAAGACGAAGATTCACGGCTGCGCGACGGTAGAAGAAGCGATTGCGCTGGCCCACAAACTGACCGGAAAGGAACATCTATCAACCTATATCATGCCGTACGGTGCGAATACCTGCGGCTCAGTCAGAAATGCGTAAAGGAGGCTGCCCATGCTGGAAGTCGGAACAAAAGCCCCGGATTTCACGCTGCCGGATCAGAACGGCGTGATGCACAGCCTGCAGGAGTATGCAGGCAGGAAACTGATTCTGTATTTTTACCCGAAGGACAACACGGCGGGCTGCACGAAGCAGGCCTGCGGCTTCTCCGAGCTGTATCCGCAGTTTACGGAGAAAGGCGCAGAGGTAGTCGGGGTCAGCAAGGATTCCGTCGCCTCGCACAAGAGATTTGAGGAAAAATACGGTCTGAAATTCACGATCCTCTCCAACCCGGATCTGGACGTGCTGCAGGCGTATGACGTCTGGAAGGAAAAGAAGAGCCGCGGCAAGGTGTCGATGGGTGTGATCAGGACGACCTACCTGATCGACGAAAACGGCATCATTGTCAGGGCGTTTGACAAGGTAAAAGCCGCAGACAATCCGGCGCAGATGCTGGATGAGCTGGCACAGAGCTGAGCGTCGGCCGCGGCAGAACAGCAGATAACAGAAAATCGCAGGGTTTTTCATATGAAAGCCCTGCAATCTTTTTATTTCAGCTCATCGAGCGTGCTGCCGTAGGCCGGCAGAAATTCCTCCATGAAATCCTTCACCTCCGGATATTCTCCGGCCATTTCCATCAGCGCCTTCTTCGTGCTTTCGGCGGCCGTGCGGAATTCCGTGTTGCCGGAGCGCTCCTCTTCGATGCATTTGATCAGGGCGGACAGCTTGTCGGCGGCCTTGACGAGCCGGCGCATGTAGGCATCTTCTTCGGTGCCGTCCGGCGTGAACAGGATCTCGTAGGCCGGCCGGAGATCTTCCGGCAGCCGGGACAGCAGGCGGTTTTCCGCGATTCCCTCGATCTGCTTGTAGGCGGTCCGGATGTCGTCGTTGTAATATTTGACGGGCGTCGGCATATCGCCGGTGATGATCTCCGCGGCGTCGTGGTAAAGGCCGATCAGCGCCGCCCGTTCCGCATTCAGATGCCGCCCGTAGCGCACATTGCCGATCGTGCACAGCCCGTGCGCGATCATGGCCACCTCGAGCGAATGCTCACTGAGATTTTCCGGGCGGGCGCTGCGCATCAGCGCCCAGCGCTCGATGTATTTCATCCTTGAAACCGCTGCAAAAAAAGTACTGGTCATGTGTTTCACCTCATAAAGCGGCACGTGCCGCAGATTTTTCTTTTACTATCTTATCATGGAAAAAACGGGTCGGACAGGGAAAATTCTGTTATAATCATCTGTAGAATGCAGGAACGGAAAGGAGATCGGCTGATGAGTGATATTTTCAGATTAAATGACAGCGGCAAGGCGCAGTATACGGAGATCGCCAGCCGCGACGGCCTGATGATGAGAGGATTTCTGCACGTTCCGGACGGGGCGTCGCCGCAGAATAAGGTGCCGCTGGTGATTATCATGCATGGTTTTACCAGCAACCGGATTGGAAACGGCAAATCCAACATGATGCTGGCATGGCAGCTCTGCCGGGAAGGCATTGCCAGCCTGCGGATGGATTTCATCGGCAGCGGCGAGAGCGACGGCAATTTCGAGGACATGACGGTGCTGACCGAGCTGCGGGACGCGGAAGATCTGCTGCAGTACGCGAAGACACTGGATTTTGTGGATCCGGCCAGGATTGCGGTGCACGGCATGAGCCAGGGCGGCCTGGAAGCCATGCTGCTGGCGGGCACGCATCCGGAAGAGATCGCCTGCGTCAGCCTCTGGTCGCCGGGATTCAGTATCGGCCTCGAGTGGGACAACACGATGATTTCCCCGGAGGACATAGAGAAGATAAAACGGCAGGGCTATTTTGACTGCGCCTCCTGGAAAGTCGGGAAAGGCTATTACGACGATGCGGTGAATACCGACAGCTACAGCATCGCGGCGCAGTATCACGGGCCGGTGCAGATCGTGCACGGCACGCAGGATGAGGTCGTGCCGCTTCGCTACTCGATGATGCTCAGGGAAGTGCTCGGTGACAGCTGCCATCTGATCACGGTGGAAGGCGCCAATCACGACTACGAATCGCTGTACTGGAACGGACTGCGGCTGCAGTATGCCGTGGATTTCCTCAAAGCGCAGCTGCTGCAGTGACATAAAAATGACAGCCGATGCGGTATGTACCCGGGAAACCGGACATATCCGATGCGGCTGTCATTTTTATATGATGAAATTTACTGTCCTAGATATGATTTCAGCGCTGGCAGCGCATTTTTCATATCGTGGAAGCCGAGGCTGTAGTAGTGAGCCAGCAGATCCATGTCGCCCTCAAAGCGTTTCATGTGGATCGGCTCCGACGGATACAGCGCGAAGCTGCGGCCGCGCCGGCAGTCATTTTCCAGCTTATCGCACATGTTGTTGTAGCGGTCGCGGGTAGCGGCCATGTCCTCCAGGAGATTCGGATAATCGTGGTAGAGCAGATGGCTGAATGCCCCCGGATCCTTGTCATCGCGGCGGAAATCCTTATCCCGCGTCCGGATGACGACGATATGATCAAAATTCTGCTGCAGCGCCCAGTCATACGGCACCTTCTCGGCGATGCCGCCGTCGAGGTACGGAATGCCGCGGATCATGACAGGCTTTGACACGTACGGCACCGTGGCCGACGCCTGTATCGCCTTGAAAATCTGGCATTTGCCCCGCTCGAAATAGGTCGCCTCGCCGGTCAGGCAGTTGGTGGCGACGACGACGAAACGGCGGTGCGGGTCGTTGAAGCGGTCAACGTCAAAATCCATCGTCGGCAGGATCGTATTGAACAGATAGGAAAAACCGGTGATGCCGTGATCGCTGAAAAAGGCACCGGCACCGCAGTAGCGCGGGTCGTGCCGGTATGTCAGGTTGATCCGTCCGCTGAGCCCGATATTGCCGGACATATAGCCGATACCGGAAACAGCGCCGGCGGAGACACCGATCACCGTCTGAAAATTGATGCCCGCTTTCATCAGGGCATCCAGCGCGCCCTGCGTGTAAATGCCGCGCCATGCACCGCCCTCGAGGACGAGGCAGCCGTCCTGAATCGTGTCACTGCTGTGTCCGTGCGGCAGCTTATTGACATGTCTGAAAATCTGCATGAAAATCAAAACTCCCTTTTTATGGCAGCGGAAATCCGCTGATATTCGAACTTTTACAGCTATTCTAGCAGACTGCCTCTGCCCGCGCAATATTCAGGATGCCGGATGTGTATACCCCCGCGCCGTCCTTTTTCCTTTCATAATGATGCCGGCAGGGGATGCGCATTTGATATGACCGGCAAGAGGATACATGGTACAATAAAGCAGGGAATTGCGGTTTTGGAAAAGGAGAAATAACTGCCTCTGCCGCACAGGGACTCAACCATTGGTTGAATCCCGTAAAATCAACCGTTGGTATGTGTATTTTCTCTCATCTGCATGTCATGATGAGATCAGAAAGGAGGAGCCCGATATGGACGTAAAGAAAACCGGAAAATTCATCGCCGCCTGCCGGAAAGAACAGCATATGACGCAGGCGGAACTGGCCGAAAAGCTGGGGATCAGCAATCAGGCCGTTTCCAAATGGGAGACCGGCCGGTCCATGCCGGATGCCGGCATCATGCTGGCGCTGTGCGGCCAGCTCGGCATCAGTGTCAACGAACTTCTGTCGGGCGAAAAGATCATCATGACGGATTATCAGAAACAGGCGGAAGAAAATCTGCTGAGAATGAAGAAAAACGAGGAAGCTGCCAACAGGCGTCTGCTGGCCATGGAAAATGTCGTAGGGTTCATCGGTGCAGGTGCGGGCGTGCTCCTTCTCCTGACCGGCATCATCGCCGTGCAGGCAGCCGGCTGGAAACTGCTGCTGCTGGCGGCCGGCGCTGTGCTTCTTGTGACAGGCGTCGTCTTCGCCATGAAAATCGAGCGGGAAAGCGGATACTATAAGTGCAGCAGCTGCGGGTATGAATATGTGCCGGAGAAAAGCCGGCACCTGATGTCGGTGCATCTGCTCCGGAGCCACTATATGGTCTGCCCGCACTGCGGGAAGCGGTGCCTGCAGAAAAAGGTGCTGACGAAAGACCAATAACACGGCTGTTCCCGTGGATATGCAATATCTCAGACAATAAGCGGCGATACAGCAGAAACGTATTGCGCGGATAATGGACACCTGAAAAATGCTCCCCATATGACAGATTATCTGCCATATGGGGAGCATAATATTATGCGGATTTTTCCGGCTGCCAGGAAGCGCAATATTCAGGACGCGGGATGTGTATCCCCCGCGCCGTCCTTTTTCTCCTGCACCATGATGGAGGCGTAGCGCAGCATCTGCTTGAGCGAATTGATTCCCAGCTTGCTGTAGATGTTCCGGTTGTGGTAGCGCAGCGTGGATTCCTTGATATTCTTGATCTGCATGATCTCCTTGGTGCCCTTGCCCTCCATGTAAAGCTGGAAAATCTCCTTCTCTGTCGGTGTCAGGCTCTCCATGCCCTGCAGGAAAAGCTGATACTGGTCCGGGTCCACTTCTTTCTTGCGCGAATACGCCAGCCGCTTCATTTCCCGCTCGTGCTCGATGTCTTTATTTTCCAGAAAGGCAAACAGGTCGTCGATTTCCTGTACGGAAGAATCGCTCTTTTTTCCCTCCTTGTAATCCGCGATGCTCTGCAGCACCGGCTTGACATATCGCCGGCTCATGAAGAAACCGAAGAAGACGGCGATGCCGAGCAGCAGCAGGACAATGATGGTGTTCTCCAGCAGGTAGCGGATGTGGTCCGATTTGAAATCCGTCTCCGGCGCCATGACGTAGAGTTCCATGGTGCCGGCATTCTGCGGCAGTGCCAGGCTGCTCTGCATGTCGACATAGGAGTCGGTACTGTCCGTATAGCGGTAAAGCCCGTCGCTGATCTTTTTCCGCGAAAAACTGCCGGACGGAGCCAGATAATATCCGTTCAGGATGCCGCAGCTGAAGCACTGCGCGGTATCCGGCTCCTCGGCCGGGCCCCGGCATGCCAGGAAAGACAGATGCTTCATGGAAGATGGCTGCACCAGCGCTGTTTTGAAAAAACTCTGGCTCAGCTCGTACCCGCAGACGCCGAGATAAGTGCCGTCGTCCAGATAAAGCGGCGTGTAGATCAGCATGGACCTCTCCGAAGTGCCGGGCAGCGTCATCATCGAGGACAGGGTGACCGTACCGTTTCTCACCGAATCGTCGTCGAAGTCGAACGGGAGCTGGCGCGTATCAAATTCCAGTTTCCATTTCCGGTGCGGCATGATCGAATAGAGGTCGGCAGCGTCGACCTCGCCGCGGTAGAGAACCAGCTCCTCACTGGAGCTGTTGTATTCCCCGTTGCGCAGATAGAGACCGCTCTTTGACGTACCCGCGTTTTCAATTTTCGAATTTACCGTTGTATTCAGAATGATGAAGGCACCCGAGCAGCCGGTCCGGTAGATCCGGTCCATCAGCGGCTGAAAAAGGATGGTCTCCAGACTTTCGATCGCCTCCAGATTGTCATTCAGGTCGGCAAAACGGATATTTTTCTCATTGAGATAGCTGGCAATACTGCTCCTGGTTTCCTCCGCGAGCAGGGACGTGTTCAGCTCCAGGCTGTCCATACGGGTGAACACATCTCTCCGGAACACATCCATCTGAAAAGACAGCTTCTCATTGTATACTTTCCCCGTGCTCTCCGAGCGGCCGATCATAAAGTAGCCTATGAAAATGGCGGTCACGATGGCAGCGGAGACGATCAGCATATACAGAAATAATTTCCCCCTCAAAGTTCGAAAAGGAGAGGTGAGTTTTCTCCCATCCTTCATATCTCTATCCCTTCGTCTGGCACAGCAGATCCCATAGCTGCTGCTTCAGCACGGCAATGTCCGTGCCGTTCTCAAAGTCCTGTGTCAGGGTACTGCGCCGCTTGCGCAGTTCCGTGTAGAAACGGTTGGTTTTCTCGATGTAGCCGGCGCCCTCCGGCAGCGGATCGAACCGGCAGGTGTCTTTGACCGTCCGGATGGCGCTGTATACGGCACTGTAAGAAGCATCTTTAAAAGTATAGCTGTCGATGCTGTCAAAAGAATCCTTCACAACCGGCATATACCCGGTCTCCGCCGCAAATTCCAGATTCCGGTCGCTGTCCAGGAACCAGCGCAGGAAAACGGCAGCCGCCTTTTCCTTCTTCGCATCCCCCGCCGTGCAGCAGATGCCGCATCCCGTCTGCGGCGCCACGTTCTCGCCGCCCTCCGGCTGCGGCAGCGGCAGAACCTGCAGATTCATCGGCTCACTCGTATTGTCGCTGTAGGTAACCGTGTTATTGAAATACAGGATGGCGGCGGAGGAGCCGACACCGGCCGGCACCTCACCGGTCATCATCTGCGTATTGGCATACTGATCGGAAACGATGATGTCCCCGCGGATCAGCGATTCGGCAAACTGATCCCATACCGCATGGAAGGTGTCGTTCTCCGTATCATACCATCCGTCCTCCGTGGCAGCGTTCACGCCCAGAGAGCGCGCATAGAAATCCACATTCTGCAGAATATAGTCGAAAGCGCAGAATGGTCTGCCGGACCACTCATGATACGCACTGGCTGCGGAGAAAAAACCATCCCAGGTGGAGAGGCTGTCGGCCGTGATGCCGGTCGCCTCGCTGAACCGGTTAAATTCCGTTCCATTGATATAGAGCAGTCTCGTGGACTTGCAGATCGGGAAGACCGTCAGCTGGTCATCGATGATCCCCTCGTCCAGAAATTCCGGCACAATGCCGGACAGTTCATCCTCGGAAAAATCCTGCTTCCAGTCCACCAGATTGTCGGTGCCGAGGGCGGCGGCCGAACCCGGGTAGCAGGTAAAAAGATCCGGCATGCTGCCGGCGCCGGCCTTGCCCGCCTGGGCATCCAGAAGCTGCTGTCCGATTTCGGAAGCATTGGAGACAAGGGTCACGTCGATGACGACTCCCTTCTCCTTGCCGACAGTTTCATTGAATTCATCGATCAGTTCATTCATCGGTGACTGCGCCTGTTCTCCGTATACATGCCACATAGTCAGCGTCACAGGATCGCTGGCGCTGAGATTGCTGCTCTGGCAGCCGCACAGAAAAGAAGAGGACACAAGTACCCCTGACAGCAAAATGCTGGTAAATTTAGTAATAGTTCTCATAATTATCAGAAAAAAGCTGTAAATTTTAAAAAAATAAGGCCTCATCCCATCAAATTGCCCACTTTTGACGGGGTAAAAAAAGGGGAAACAGCCTATAGTGAGCTTGTAACAAATATATCATACAACGGCAGAAAAAGCTTAGCAAGACCAGAAGGAGGGATTGATTATGCTGAAAAAGGAAAAGAAATTAACAGCGCTTATGCTCGTCGGGTTACTCGCACTGATGCAGGTAACGGCCTGCGGATCCGGCAAGAATAAGACAGGAGAAACCAAGGCCGCAGAGACAAAGGCAGAAGAGACCAAGGCAGCCGGAAAGGAAACAGAAAAGAAAACCTTCGAAGGCACAGAAGTCTCTACCTCCCTGTTCTCTCTCACCTATGCAGACGACTGGACCTACAATGAAGATGAGACTTCTGACAGTGACAGCTATTGCTACGTATCACTTTCCATTCCGGACGGTGACACCACTCTTCTAGATGTCTCCATATCCGCTTCGGTGGAAGATGCTTTTTCTTACAGAGACGATCTGCACTATAACGGCATAGATGCCTATGAACTTGTAGAGGAAAAGAGCATTGATACTGTCAATGTCGGCGGTGTTGAGTGCGTGGAATGTGAGACCACCAGCTGGGGAGTGCCGCAGCTCCTCTACATGGGTAGAGATGAAGCATCCGGCACAACCGTTTCCGTATCGATCTACGACGATTACGAAGACATCCGGGTAAAGGACCTCGTTGATTCCATTACATTTAGTCTGGAGGACACCGGCAATGTGGATCCTCCGTGGCCGTGGAACGGCGAAGCCTTCTCGACAGATGCGACGCACACCTACGGCGTGGGAAGCAAAACGGTAACTTCCGAATGGCTCAAGCTGGATGATTACGTGGAATCCGTAGATATTTTCTCCGGACGCGTGGAAGCGATCGGCGACACCGTATGGGTACTCATGGACAATGTCCTTTATGAATATGAATACAAGGACGGCGCCCTCAACTACATCAGCGAAAAAGATCTGAGTGATGAAGGCGACTATGAGGAACTCTCTTCGGATAGCAGCGGCAGACTGTATGTATCCGGCTTCATGGAGCAGATGCTGATTATGGAAGACGGTGAAATTGTCACAAGAATTGACAATGTGGACAGCGTGCTCATGCATCCGAGCGGCACCTGGGGCATTTCATCATTCTACCAGCAGCCGCTGGAGAAAGTTACCCTGAACGGCGAAAGCGCCTCTGTCGAAGAATGGCCGATCCGGTCAACCGAGGAAACGAGCAATGCGTTCATTTCCCAGAATCACGTATATGTGACCGGCGTATCAGCCGACAAAGACAACCAGACAGTCTGGGTATATGACACAGAAGGCAATCAGCAGTTTGAATTCGGCAACGCCGAACTGGGAGAACCTGGCTGGATGGGCTCTGTATCCGACGTAGTGGAGACAGAAAACGGCTTTATTGTTCTCGACGGCAATGTCAGAACACTGTTCTTCTACGGCACCGACGGTTCTCTGATCGCAGAGGTCGGAGACGGTGATCTGTTCGGCACCTTCTATCCGTGGATCAGCTCCGCAACAGTAATGTCTGACGGCAGCGTCCTGGTAGCACTCGTGGAAGAACGAGAAGATGAATCCGCTTACGAGCTTCTCCTCTATAGACTCAGCGGTTTCTGATGAAAAGTTACACGGATTGATAGAAGTGGACAAATTTAGAGGGAATACGTAAAGTCTATAAATTTTAGAGAAAATACATAAAGTCTACAAATTTTAGAGGAAATACGTAAAGCCTACAATCTATCAGGGGGAATATGCAAAGCCTGCATATTTTAGAGGAAATACATAAAGCCTACAACATTTGGAGGGAAAATGGTATGAAATACGAGATTAAAGGAGGAAATCTTCCCGTAGTTGAGTGCCATCTGGAGAATGGCGAAGGGATGATTACAGAGAGCGGCAGCATGAGCTGGATGTCTCCGAATATGAAAATGGAAACCAAGGGCGGCGGCGCCAAAAAGGTGTTCGGACGGGTGTTTTCCGGCGAAAATATTTTCCAGAACGTCTACACCGCGCAGGGCGGCGAAGGCATGATCGCATTCGCTTCCAGCTTCCCGGGCTCCATCATTGCATTTGACATTGCACCAGGCAAATCCATGATCGTCCAGAAAAAAGCGTTTCTCGCATCGGAAACAGGCATTGAGCTTTCCATAGCGTTTAACAAAAAAATCGGATCCGGCTTTTTCGGCGGCGAAGGTTTCATAATGCAGAAACTGTCTGGACACGGCGTGGCCTTCATCGAAATTGACGGCTCTGCCTGCGAATACGAGCTGGGTCCCGGCCAGCAGATGATTGTGGACACCGGCTATCTGGCAGCCATGGAAGAAACCTGCAGCATGGATATCGTGAAAGTACCGGGCGTGAAGAACCTGCTGTTCGGCGGCGAAGGCATCTTCAACACCGTTATCACCGGCCCGGGCAGGATCGTCCTGCAGTCCATGCCGATCGTCAATGTGGCAGCATTGCTGGCACCTTATATCTCCAACAAGAACTCATAACAGCGGACCGGCGCAGCAGCGGCGGATGAAAAAGGAGGCGGCATTTTAACACCGCCTCCGTAAAAAGGCAATGAAAAACTCCCTCTCAGGCAGACCGGGATCAGACAATCCCGCCTGCAGGAGAGGGAGTCCCTTTATGTATCGGCAAAACTGAAAACTGCCCGGCAGAGGCATTCCCGGCGGGCAGATCTGCTATAATACCGGAAGCAGCACAATATCGCAGTATCCCCTCTGCCCGACGGAATACAGCAGCACAGGTGGAAAACTGCAGAAAAAGGAGGCCCGCCATGTCTGAATGGAACCCTGATCTGTATCTGAAATTCAAAAACGAGAGAACACAGCCTGCGCTGGACCGGGTAAACAGGATAAGGCATCTGCCGCCCGACAAAGCTGCCGATCTGAGGTGCGGCCCCGGCAGCAGCACGGCCGTCCTCCGGGACGCCTTCCCTTCGGCACAGCTGATCGAAATCGACAGCTCGGAGCTGATGATCCGGCAGGCCCGGGAAAAACATCCGGAGCTTACATTTCGCCATGACGATGCCAGAAATCTGGACGGCGGCGTCCTGCTTCATTTCCGGAGATTCATCTTTACCGCGGTGAAATAACATGCGGCTTAGAAATTATCGGCCGCAGGATTGCCGCGAGATCATGCAGCTGTTTCGGAACACCGTCCATACGGTTAATGCCGGGGACTATTCGCCAGAGCAGCTGGATGCCTGGGCACCGGAAAATATGGATGCGGCGCAGTGGAATCATTCTCTTATGGAACATTTTACGGTTGTGGCGGTGGATGACGATGGAAAAATTATCGGCTTCGGCGACATCGATGCAGCGGTCTATCTGGACAGGCTGTTTGTGCATGCGATGCATCAGGGACAGGGCATTGCCTCGGCCATCTGCGATCAGCTCGAGAAGTCGGCGGCGGGCACCGTCACGACGCACGCTTCTGTTACGGCACGCCTGTTTTTTGAGGGGCGGGGCTACCGGGTAATCCGGCAGCAGACTGTCTGGAGAAACGGTTTGAGCCTGACAAATTTTGTGATGAAAAAAGGGTAGAGAGAAAGTCTGACCGGTCAGAGGAAAAACTGGCGGTTGGACTTTTTTTATGGGGAGAGGGAGAAAAAAGAGAAATTTAAGCAATATCTGACTATTGAGGGTAGAAAAGTGTACTGCTTAATATTTATAGTAGAGCTTAGAACGACTTAGAATGAAAAATTTAGCGCCACAAAAGTCATTGAAATTCTAAATAAACCAGGACTTCAGTATAATAGTTCGTTCGATCTGGCCGAAACGGAAAAAATAAGAAACGGATGAGGTTTCGCTGAGTACATGCTGGCAGGAATATGATTTGTTTTAGAGATATTATTTATTAATAATCGATTTGATTCAAGCGGTGACAAAGCTGTATTACTTGATAAACGAACGGATTTTTTGACATATTTAACAAAGGGTAATAGGTGATATCATGCAAATGCTGTACATAATTGTGATATTATAGTATTAATATGGAAAAATACATCGCCGATTGTAAAATGAAGTTGGACATCTGAATAAAATAAGGATCCATGGCAGGATTTTTGGTAGAATGTTAATTACCACAAAAAACTATCTACAGG